>NZ_JHEG04000001.1:1177833-1334706 GCF_000760695.4 Tolypothrix bouteillei VB521301
ATGACAGTATATTAATTCCATTGCGTCAGATGTATTAAAGGGCATCTCTCCAGTAAGGAATTCAAACAAGGTGACACCAAGGGAATAAAAATCACTGCGGTAGTCAATCCCTCGGTTCATGCGTCCGGTTTGTTCGGGAGACAAGTAAGCAAGAGTTCCTTCGAGAACGTTGGGATTGCTTAGGGTTTGAGTTTCTTTCGGCAGCAGAGAGGCAATGCTAAAGTCGGTCAGTTTGACTTGCTTGGTTTGAGGATTAATGAGAATATTAGCGGGTTTGATGTCTTTATGAATGAGGCGTTGGAAATGCAGTTTTTCTAAAGCGTCTGCAATCTGAAGGGCAATATGAAAAAATTGTTCTAGAGACACACCACCTCTCGTCTCTAGACTAGACATATACTCTTTGAGGGAAATAGCTCCAAAGTCTTCCATCACCAAAGCGTACCCGTTTTGGTAGTTTTCTAAACTGTAAAGTTGAATGATACCGGGTAGTTTGAGGTTTTTGGCAATAGTATACTGATTGCGAAAGTGTACGAGTTCGTTAAAGCGAGGATATTCTTGACGCATCAATTTAATGACAACAGGTTGTTGGTTGTCTTCCCGAATTGCCCGGTAAACCAACGTTCTACTGCTACAGTAGATTTGATTGGTGACGCAATAACCCGGAATTTGAAGAGTTGTGTCAACCATACCTGTCTTTAACGCTCATGCTACTACGAGTTGCTTGAACTAGTATTCCCACGAGCGTCCTACTTATATCATTGAGCAATTTCTATCCCCAGTCCCCAACGCTCAATCCCCTACTCACTGTTAGCTGTAGAGGCTTAGCCGATCGCAACACCACATCGAGCAACTCTGGAAACAGTAATTCTAAATCCTCTCGTCGCAAGATATTAATGTGTTGGGTGCCTTCTTTTCTAGTCAAAATGACACCCGATTCTCTCAGTATCTTAAAGTGGTTGGACATCGTTGACTTAGCGATCGCAAAATCGAAGTCACCGCAGCATTGCTCGCCTTCGGTTGCCAAGCGTCGCACAATTTCCAACCGTACCGGATCGCCCAGAGCATACAACACTCCAGGCAGCGAAATGTTTTTTTTATCTGGATGATACAAGAATTTCATATTTTTATTATGTCACAGAGTTGACACTATTTCTTTTATTCGATAATATCGAAATATCGAAATATAGAGGAGGGCTAAATATGTCATCCGTTACAAGCGTGACAGAGTCCACATTCAAGCAAGAAGTCCTCGAGAGCTCAGTCCCGGTATTGGTTGACTTTTGGGCACCATGGTGCGGTCCGTGCCGCATGGTCGCTCCCGTAGTCGATGAGATTGCTGCCGAATATACAGGACAGGTAAAGGTCGTGAAGCTAAACACAGACCAATATCCTACTGTTGCCAGTCATTATGGAATTCGCAGCATTCCAACACTGATGGTGTTTAAGGGAGGTCGCCAAGTAGATACGGTAGTAGGTGCAGTTCCAAAGACAAGCTTGGCTAAGACTTTAACACAGCACCTGTAATACAGTTAAATAATTCGTAATTATTCACTCAGCGATCGCTGGTTACTAGTTAGCGATCGCTGATATTAACTGATAGGCAGGAGCACCCTATGGACTTGAAGTTACAAGGTAAAACTGCGCTGGTAAGTGGATCGACTGCGGGTATTGGTTTTGCAATTGCCCAAGGGCTAGTACAAGAAGGTGCATCGGTAATTATTACCGGAAGGTCAGAGCAACGGGTTTCACAAGCCGTTGAGAAAATTAAACACAGCAACCCCGAAGCAAAAGTTTCTGGAATAGCTGCGGATTTAGCAAAAAAAGAAGGTGCCGAAAAAGTCTTTCAACAGGTTTCAAGCACAGACATTTTAGTTAACAACCTTGGTATTTACGAACCCAAACCATTTTCAGAGATTACCGATGAAGATTGGTTGGATATTTTTGAAGCTAATGTTTTGAGTGGAATTCGGTTAAGCCGTCAATACTTCTCAAAAATGCTAGAGCAAAATTGGGGACGTATTATTTTTATCTCTAGTGAATCGGCACTTAATATTCCCGTTGAGATGATTCATTATGGGATGACTAAGACGGCTCAATTATCTGTGGCAAGAGGCTTAGCAGAAATGACAGTTGGAACTGGGATCACGGTAAACAGTGTTCTTGCAGGACCAACGCGTTCCGAGGGTGTTGATGGCTTCATAGCAAATATGGCAAAAGAGAGAGGAATTAGCTCAAGTGAAGTTGAAACCGACTTTTTCCAAACTCTTCGTCCAAGTTCCCTCATTAAAAGATTTGCCACGATTGAAGAAGTGGCAGCAATGGTTATTTATCTGTCTAGCCCATTGGCAGCTGCCACAAATGGTGCTGCTTTGCGGGTAGATGGCGGTCTTCTCAAGACTGTTGTTTGAGGCTTACTCCCAACTCATTCTATAAATTGCTGATTTTCGTACTAGCGCATCTAGGCTAATTTGTTGGGTAAAAGCTAATCGGCTAATGAGTTTCTTTCTCCCCTGCTCCCTGCACAAGAGCCCCCCTACAGTCTCAACCCAACATTTCAAGGCGGGCACGGTAGTAGCGTGGACATTACCCGCCATTCAATATTGGTGGGCAAATGCCCACGCCTGCAGTAGAGACGCATAACCACCAACCAAACAATATGAACTTATTCTCACGTTACAAACTAGGAAATTTAGAATTGCCCAATCGCATTGTTATGGCTCCCTTAACCAGACAACGCGCTCTTAAAAATAACGTACCGCACCAACTGAACGCTACATATTACGCCCAACGAGCAACAGCCGGTTTGATTATTGCCGAAGCCACTCATGTTGCACCACAAGGTTTGGGCTATATTTATGCACCTGGAATTTTTTCACAAGAACAAGTTGAAGGTTGGAAGTTGGTGACGGATGCGGTACATCAGCACGGAGGCAGAATTTTTCTCCAAATATGGCATGTAGGGAGAATCTCGCACCCAGATTTACAACCCAATGGAGCCTCACCTGTAGCACCTTCTGCCATCGCAGCTAGAGGCGAAATACTCACTTATGAGGGTATGAAACCTCTTGTGATTCCTCGGGAATTGGAAACATCAGAAATTCCAGAAATTGTAGAACAATTCCGCCAGGGAGCAGAAAATGCCCTAGCAGCTGGGTTTGATGGTGTAGAAATTCACGGGGCTAATGGTTATTTGCTCGATCAGTTTCTGCGGGATGGAACGAATCACCGTACAGACAGATATGGTGGTTCTGTGGAAAATCGTGCTCGGTTGTTGTTAGAAGTAACGGAAGCAGTTATAAGTGTGTGGGGTTCAAAACGGGTAGGAGTACGCCTTTCGCCCAGTGGCACTTTTAATGATATGCGTGACTCCAATCCTCTTGAGACATTTGGTTATGCTGCCCAAGCTCTTAACAATTTTGATTTAGCATATCTACATATCTTTGAAGCAATAGAATCTGATATCAAACATGGGGCCGTAGTAGTACCTACGAGTCATATTCGAGAACGCTTTCACGGTACCCTCATGGTCAATGGTGCTTATACTCTTGACAAAGCCAAAACGGTTGTAGACAAGGGAGAAGCGGATCTTGTATCCTTTGGGACGCTGTTTATATCAAATCCAGATTTACCCAAACGCTTTGCTCTCAATGCACCATTGAATCAAGCAAATCCAACAACGTTTTATACGGGTGGGGCAAAAGGTTACACAGATTATCCAACACTGGATCTCCAATCTTTCTCTCCGGCAGGAGTAAAATAACCCGTAATTTGTAATTCGTAGTTCTTAATTAAATAAGTAATTACGAACTGCGAGTTTGGAATTGGTGTTCTAACAAATCTATAATGTGAGAAAAATAACGGATAAATCCAATGGTTCAAGAACTCGACCTGAAAACCAAACCTCTGGATGTACCAAGCGCTATTTATCAGCGTCGTTCTATTAAAACTTTCAAACCAGACCCCATATCACCAGAACTGCTCAAGCAACTTGTAGAACTGACTGTAGCAGCACCGAGTAGCTTTAATATTCAAGCTTGGCGCATAATTATCGTACAAGATGAATCACAAAAAGCGGCTCTTGCTGCTGCATCTTGGAATCAAAAGCAAGTCATTGAAGCACCCGTGACTTTTGTCTTTGCAGCTGATGCGAGTGCAGGAGAACAAGATTTAACACCGATTTATAATAAAGCACTTGAAACAGGTGCTTGGAATGAAAAGACAGTGGAGTACTTTAAAAGCTCTATCCCTCAGTTTCAAGCAGGTTTGGGAGACAAGCGGCGAGAGTACGCTATTAAGGATGCCATAATTGCTTCTACCCATTTGGTGCTTGCTGCAGAAAGTTTGGGCTTGTCTACCTGCTTTATGAATGGTTGGATTGAAGAGAAAGTGAAAGAAGTCATTGGTGTCGCAGACAATCGAGATTTTGCGATCGCAGTGCTTGTACCTGTTGGATATGCAGCAGAACCCCGTCGCGATCCCGGACGCTTGCCATTCGCCTACAATGTTTTTGTCGATAGAGTGGGCAACCCATACAATGGTTAGTGAAGTATGAAGGATAAAGGATAAAGGATGAAAAGGTATACAGGATAAAAGTCGGAATTCGATACTTCATCCTTTGTCCTTTAGATAATTTTATGAAAATTGATTTCGGTGCAACTGCTAGTGATTACGCAAAATATCGTGCGGGTTTTCCCAGTTCGTTGTTTAACAAACTTTCTGAATACGGCATTGGTTTGCCAGGACAAAATGTTGTAGACATTGGAACAGGAACGGGGACGCTCGCACGTAACTTTGCTATGAGAGGATGTCATGTCATTGGTATCGATCCATCAACATCTCTCCTCGAACAAGCAAAGCAATTAGATCTCGCTAACAACGTTAAGGTAAATTACCGCCAAGCATCTGCTGAGAACACTGGGTTAGAAGATTCTAGCGCTGATGTTGTAACAGCAGGACAATGCTGGCATTGGTTCGATCGCCCCCGTGCTATTCAGGAAGTGATTCGCATACTGAAAGCAAACGGGTATATTGCGATCGCTCATTTTGATTGGGTACCGTTAAAAGGCAATGTAGTGGAGGCGACTGAACACCTAATACAAGCTTATAATTCCGATTGGAACATGGGGGGTGGAAATGGTTTATATCCACTGTGGTTGCGAGACTTAGGAGAAGGTGGATTCCGAGACATACGAACATTTTCATATGACGTATTTGTGCCATATTCGCATGAGGATTGGCGGGGAAGAATTCGGGCGAGTGCTGGTGTGGGAGCGAGTTTAGAAAAAGACAAAGTTGAAGAATTCGATCGCGAACTGGCAGGATTGCTCCAAAGCCAGTTTCCTACATATATGCTTCAAGTTCAACATAGAGTTTTTGCAGCAATTGCAAAGTCACCAAAATTTAAGGATGTCTTAAATCATGATTGAGCTTTACTACTGGACAACCCCCAACGGGCATAAAATTACGATGTTTCTTGAGGAAACTGGTTTACCCTATACCATCGTTCCTGTCAATATAGGAGCCGGGGATCAATTCAAACCAGACTTTCTCAACATCTCTCCTAACAATCGCATCCCCGCAATTATCGATAAGGAACCAGCAACTGGAGATGGTCCCATTTCGGTTTTTGAGTCTGGTGCGATTTTGCTGTATCTAGCAGACAAAATTGGAAAGTTGATCCCAGCCGATCTGCGCGGTAGAGTTGAGGTCCTTCAGTGGTTGTTTTGGCAGATGGGAGGTCTAGGTCCTATGGCGGGACAAAACCACCACTTCAGTCAGTATGCTCCAGAGAAGATTGAGTACGCAATTAAGCGCTACGTCAACGAAACAGGACGCTTGTATGCTGTACTGAACAAGCAATTGACAGATAAAGAATTTATTGCGGATGAATATTCTATTGCAGATATTGCCTGCTATCCCTGGATTGTCCCTTACGAACGTCAAAACCAAAATCTTGATGATTTTCCCAACCTCAAGCGCTGGTTTGAAGCTATTAAAGAACGTCCTGCAACAATTCGTGCTTATGAAAAAGCAGAAACATTCAAAGATCGGGCACTTGATGTTGAAAAGTCAAGAGATTTATTGTTTAACCAATCGGCAAAGACGGTTTAGGGCTAATGGCTAATAGCTAATGGCTAATGGCTAATAGTACGCAGGTTATGTTCTTAATTTCGTTATCAGGCGAAGCCTTGTAACGAGAAAAAAGATTAATTTCAAAGAGTTTTACACTAACAAGCGTGTCACGCAGGTTCGTTCCCTAACCTCAGTTTATGGTGGGTAACTTGAGTGACACGTATTGCATATCTATAGCAAAAGTCAATGGTGAAATCCCCCTTCTGTAAATTCAGGCACAAAAGGAGATCCAATCCGTGAAAAAAGCGTATAATAGGGGACTTGTTTGTCAAATATCTGTAATAGGAGACACCTCCTCGTGAAGGAAAGTATCATCAAAATCTCAAAACCCCTGCCAAAAGTTCCACCCCAATCTAGTGATTCTGAATTGCTATCAATTGTGACCCAAACTGAAGAATTTAGCATACCAGAAGAACCGCAAGAACTAGATCTAGAACCTATAGATATGCTGGCAGAACCAGCTTACCCTAGGTTTGCTAGCACAAATTCTAGCGGTTGGAAGGCATCAGACATTCTGCGTGAAGTTAGACTGGATTATTTTGATATCGGTGGAGCTGATTAACCAGTCATGAGTTACTGAGTATCTTTATTGGAAATTAAGTTAAAAAGCATCAGGTTAGTTTACTAAACTTACCCACTTGAAAATCATTTTTCTCATTTCTTCCGGTCGAGAGAGTGCCACTCATCCAGCAAAAGGGTTGTCTACTTTGTTACGCCTTCATTATGTCCAATACCAAAAATCAGAGTTTTTACTCTAATCTTTAAGAAAAATCAGACTTTTTCTGACTTTTTCAGCCTGCAAAGTCCCGAAAAATGGCTTACATTGAATTTTGTAAAAAGATTATAAGCCTTCCTATTTTGTGTTAAATGCACTCATAAAAATTTTGAGTGCATTTTATTTATATGCAAAATCCCCTGTAAGGGCATTGTTTGAAAACGTTAAATGGCTGTTAAATAAACGAAAGCCATCATTTGAATATAAATTCATATGTTTGGATAGTAAATAATAATGTCATATAAAAATGCCTATTTCTCATCAACACCACGGTCACAGTCACGAACCACCTAGTTACAATCGTGTTTTTGCGATCGCGACTGCACTCAATCTAGGATTTGTCTGCCTTGAAGCCCTGTTTGGCTTCTTCAATAATTCCTTGGCTTTGATTGCAGATGCAGGGCACAATCTCAGCGATGTTTTGGGGCTACTTTTAGCTTGGGGAGCTTCCTGGTTATCCCAGCGTCGTTTTCGTCATCGTTATACTTATGGTTTGCGCCGTTCTTCCATACTCGCAGCACTGGCTAATGCTTGCTTTTTACTGCTAGCAATGGGTGCTATTGCTCTCGAAGCCTTTAAGCGGTTCTACAGCCCGGTACCAATTGAGGGTCATGTAGTGATTGGCGTAGCTATGGTGGGAATTGCTATTAACACGGGTACAGCATTGATGTTCGTGTCTGGTAGAAAAAGAGATTTGAATATCAAAGCAGCATTTTTGCATATGGCTTCGGATGCTTTAGTCTCTCTTGGTGTGGTACTGGGTGGTCTTGCCATTATGACAACAGGTTGGTTGTGGTTTGACCCAGTTATCACACTGATTATTGTGATTGTCATTGCTGTTGGCACTTGGCACTTATTTCGCGATTCTATCGATTTAGCTCTTGATGCGGTCCCAAAAGGAATTGACTTGCTGGCAGTTCAGACTTATTTCACAGAACTCCCTGGTGTTGTAGAAGTTCACGATTTACATATTTGGGCAATCAGTACTACAGAAGTCGCATTGACTGCTCATCTTGTCATGCCAACAGGAAGTCCAGGCGATGCTTTTCTAACCCGAATCAGAATCGAACTCCATGACAATTTCGGTATCGAACACACAACTATTCAAATCGAAAAAGGTGGTTTTCTACTTTCATGCAATCAAGAGTCCTGTTGTGGTTAATATCCTTATAGTTGATGCATGGCTTCGTATCCAATTTATATGTTCTACTTATGAATTACTTTATATTAAGTTTTTTAAGATATGAGATCTGTCTTTTGATAGTTGCCTGAGAATTTGTAAAGTTTAATATCAAAGGTAAATAATTATAAAGAGTAACTTGAAAATCTTTGATAAATGGCTCTATGTTGATGTGAGGTTTCGTTTCACTCTTATTTAAAATTTATTCACAGAATATTTTAAGTAAAATTTTTAATTTTCCGTAATATTACTGGTATAACATAGTAGTATTACTGGTATAACATAAAAGTGAATAAAAAATCAGACTAGTATAAATAACAAGAGCATAAGAGTTGCTGTTTGGCAATCAAGACCAAAGGCTAGAAATCTGGAAAAACTGGGTGCAACTTCCATACGAATCAGGCAACGAATATCTTAAGGAAATCACGCAATGCAACCAGCACTTCCAAGCTTTGCCAATCTTGCCAAAGGATTGGCTGTTCTAAGCCAGCAACGAGCCACAGGAGAACTCATCTTCTCTTCAGGGAATGAGAAATGGCATTTATATTTATTTCTCGGGCGTTTGCTATACGCCACTAGAGAAAACCATCGCGTTCGTCGTTGGTATAGAATCGTTACGCAAGATTGCCCTAGTTGGAAATTTGAAGACAATAACATAACTTTACAAAAAGATGAACTTTGGGAATATCAACTGCTGAAGTTAGGTCTTGAACAAAATCAGTTGACCTTAACCCAAGCAAAAAGCATTGTTGGCAAAACGATTGATGAGGTTTTATTTGACCTTGTCACTCGTTCCCAATTACACACTCATTGGGTACCTAAAAAATTACATCCAATTGCTTTAATAGATGTCAAACCATGCTTGTATACAGCTGTTGAACTAAGAAATAGGTGGCGCAACATGGATTTAGGGCAATTGAACCCCGATTCTGCACCAATTGTGAAACAGCCAAACTTTGAAAATTTTAGAGTTCCTAAAAATTACTTTGGAATCATTCAGCTTGTTAATGGAGAAAACACAATTTGGGATCTTGCTTCACAACTCCAACAATCTGTCTTAACAGTTGCTCATGACGTACAGCAATTAGTCAATCAAGGCATTCTTGAACTATCATTTATTCACGATCGCTCCGTTCCGGTAAAGCTTGTAAATTCTAATTATCAAAATAAAAAATTTTCCCGCTCGTTCAATTCTGTTGATGATGTCCAGCCAGCTTCAACTTCGTCATCTCAACCCATCATTTCCACAAAGGCTTCCAGTCACTTCCCCAAACTAGAGAGACAATTACAAGTAGAAAACTATCATACATATAGTAATTCTCCAATACAAGCATCTAGCCCATTACCAATTGTCTCAGTACCTGTGACTGCTATTCCCCAACAAGATGTGCAGGGGAATTTCGCGATCGCAACAGAAATAATTACACTTCCAGCCTCTCAACCTACAACTGACTCCCATAAAAGTTCTGACACTCCTCAACGAGAATCGATTCCTCCGCTTGTAAGTACGCTGAAACCCGAACAAGAAAGCCCCTTAATAGCTTACATTGATGATAGTCGAAGCGACAGCTTAAAAATGGCATATATCCTGACGAAATCTGGTTATCGGTGTATTAACATACAGGAATCAGTGAGTGCATTAACGACCTTATTAGAGAATAAGCCCAGCCTGATTTTTTTAGATTTAGTCATGCCAATTGCAAACGGTTATGAAATTTGCTCTCAAATTCGTCGTGTCTCAGCTTTAAATCACATACCCGTCATCATTCTTACTAGCAATGATGGAATTGTAGACCGCGTTAGAGCAAAAATGGTTGGTTCATCAGGCTTTTTAGCAAAACCAATTGTGACAGAGAAAGTGCTAAAAATTTTACAGAAGTATCTACCAAACTCAGTAACTACAACAAGGATGAAGGATAAAGGGTGACCAATCAGTTAATAGATGAGACAAATACGTGGCAGTTTCTTTAAGCAGGAAAACCCCGCCAAGTACTAACTCATCAATTTATTGATAAAGTTTGTGACCTACTTCATAATTTATAATTCATAGTTAATTTGTGACAGCGTAGCTAGGAAAATACTTTTATGACGACAGTCCTTTTAGTTGAAGATAGCTTGACTGAAACACAGGTCATAACCTCTTATCTCAAACAAGCTGAGATAAAGGTCATCTGTGCCAGAAGTGGTGAAGAGGCACAAATTAAACTGCAATCAGAAACTCCAGATTTAGTCATTTTGGATGTTATTTTACCAGGTCAAAGTGGGTTTGAACTTTGTCGAGAACTGAAAACCAATTCCAATACTCAGCATATTCCTGTAGTTATGTGTTCAACTAAAGGCACAGAAGCAGACAAATTATGGGGCTCAATGTTAGGAGCCAATGCTTATATATCCAAACCAGTAAACCAACAGCAACTTATTCAAACAATTAGAAACTTGACTAATAAATTTATAATTCGTAATTATTAACCAAGCCGTTGATAATTGCCAATTATTGAATTATGGAATATGCAAATTAATTCGTCATTAACAGCAATCGATTTAGATCCATTAGGATTAGAAGCATTACTTCCAGAAAGAAATCTTTCTAAATTGCTCCGCTTTTCTCTGACATCACAAAACACTGCCTTGCTACCTTTAGAACAAGTTGCAGAAGTGATAAAAGTCAACTCGGTAGATATTTTACCAATTCCTGAAATGCCAAACTGTATTTTAGGTATTTGTAATTGGCGAGGAGAAATGCTTTGGCTTATAGATCTCAATCATCTGATTAGCTATGCTGCACCAAGAATAGCGACACCTATGGCAATAGTCGTTCAGGTGAATCAACAGGCTGTAGGTTTGGTAGTAGAGCGAGTCAATGATGTTGAGTCACATGACTTGGAGCAACTGCAAAAGGCGGTAACTGGTTTGTTTCCTCGTTCGTTTTTACCTTTTGTTTTGGGTGTTTTACCTAGTGACAATCTCGTTTTAGATGTCACAGCTATTATTCAGAGTCACCTCTGGCAAATACATCGTCAGGTGTAGGGTTGGATGACCCGTTCATATGGATCGTGGGGCAATGTCCACCCAACAGAATTTTTGAAGTTTGAATAGTTTAAAGGTATTTTCATGCAGGATTTTCAACAAATCGAACAAAGTTTAAGTTCACAATCTTTTTTTGAAGAAGCACCAATTTATAGTAATGGTGATGGGAATCAGAACCAGATAAAAGGAGATTTGGATTTACACAAAGCTTTGGATTTGGTAACTGGTATAAAGATAGATTTACAGCAAGAAGGGCATTCTATTAAACCAGAAGCTCGTGAAAAAATTCTGCAATTAGAAAAATGGGTTCAGGAATTACAAACCCAGTTTGATACTGATTTAGCGATCGCCACCGAGCAAAACAGCAAGCATGAACGACAAAAGTTGTCTGAGCTTCTGAATCAGATGTATCAGACAGCAAATGCCGATACATTGTTAAGAACTACAGCAACTGAGATTCGCAAACTTTTACAAGTCGATCGTGCATTAATTTATCGATTTCAATCGGACAAGCAGGGCATAGTACTTGCTGAATCAATGACATCCAGTTACACGCCATCTCTAGGAGAGTATTTACCAGCACTTATCTTTGGGATAGAAGATCGGGTAGATTGCAAACAACGTTCGGTCATCGCTCTTAACAACATCTATGAAAATGCTTTGAGTGCTTATCAGCTCCAACTTCTCAAACAATTCCAAATCAAGACTAGTTTGAGCCTTCCACTTCAAGTGGAAGGGCAAGTTTGGGGACTACTTGTGGTTCAGCAATGTTCTCATGCGCGAAAGTGGAAAGAAGCAGAAGTAAACTTGCTGCATCACATCGTTGCTGAACTCAAGTTGAAGTTGCAAACAATAGAGCTTAAAACCCAGAGATATGAAGAAGCCAAGCAGGAAAAAGTTTTGGCTCAAATCCTGCAAAAAATTCCGCCATCTTCTGATGCAAGCACGACACTTGGTAACATTACCCAGCAACTGCGGCAATTTTTTAAAGCTGACAGAGTTGTTGTTTACCGGTTTTTCCCCGATTGGAGTGGTGAATTTATTGCTGAATCAGTTGGGGCGGGCTGGGTATCCTTAATGCAAGAGCAAGAGAACAATAGCAATTTTCAATCAGCGAATATAGTAGATTCCGATTTTTGTAGTGTGAAGTTGTTGGGCAATCCTACGACCCGATCCACTGATTCTTATCTCAAAGATACACAAGGTGGAAGCTTTGTTAGAGGCAAGGGAATCAAGCGGATTGATGACATCTCTACAGCAGCCTTCTCCGATTGCTACCGCGAAACTTTAGAAAAATACCAAGCTAGAGCTTATATCATTGCCCCTATTTTTGAAGGCGAACAACTTTGGGGTTTGCTGAGTGTTTATCAAAACTCCACTCCCCGGATCTGGCAAGATTCTGAAATCACGTTACTGTCACTCGTGAGCGGTCGTCTCAGTACTATCCTCAAGCAAGCTGAAGCAGCCGCACAACTCCAGCAACAATTAGAGCAATTTATAGCGGAAAGAGAGCGAGCGCTAACGCGTGTTATTGAGAGAATACGCCAACCTTTAGACGTAAATGTCATTTTCAAAATGACAACTCAAGAAGTCCGAACTCTATTAAAAGCAGAACGAGCAGTTATCTACCGCTTTGACGATGACTGGAGTGGAGAGTTCGTCGCTGAATCAGTGACGAGTGGTTGGACTCCTCTGTTGCAAGAACAGTTAGACAATCCACTCCTGCGAGCAAATGTCAGCGAGTGCAGTGCGAAAATCCTTGGAGGTGGTAATGCTAGAGTTACGGACACCTACTTGCAACAAACTCAAGCAGGACAATTTACAACAGCAGCAAACTTTAGAGTTGTCAGCGATATTTATCAAGCTGGATTTTCACCGTGTTACATTGATGTTTTAGAACAGTATCAAGCTAGAGCTTATATTATTACTCCAATCGTCAAAGGCAATAAGCTCTGGGGTTTATTGGCAGTTTATCAGAACTCAAATCCCCGACAATGGGAAGAATCGGAAGTTAAAATTCTCACCCAAATTAGCAATCAACTGGGAGTAGCCATACAGCAAGCCGAATACCTAAAACAACTTAAAGAACAGTCTGCCCAAATAACCAAAACTGCAGAAATAGAAAGATCTGCTGCCAAAGTTATTGACAAAATTCGCCAATCATCAGATATAGATACGATTTTCAAGACAGCATCTCAAGAAGTCCGCAAACTTCTCAATCTAGAGCGAGTTACCATTTATAAATTTCGACCGGATTATTTTGGTGACTTTGTTGTTGAATCTGAATCTGGGGGATGGCCCAAATTAGTAGGGAGTGGTTGGGAAGACCCTTATTTAAACGAACATCAAGGCGGAAGGTTCTGCAACAACGAACCTTTTGTTGTACATGATGTTTACAATAGTGGGCTGACAGATTGCCATGTTGAAGCGTTAGAGCACTTTGGGGTTAAATCTTGCTTGGTTGTTTCCATATTTCAAGGGCAGAAGCTTTGGGGATTGCTCTCAGCTTTTCAACACAGCGGACCTAGGTACTGGGAAGACATAGAAGTCAAAATATTGACGCAAATTGGATTGCAGTTAGGAATCGCGTTGCAACAGGCGGAGTATATTGAGGAACTGCGCGTACAATCACAACGATTAGCCAAATCCGTAGAACAAGGAAGCGCTTACAGCAAACTCGTTTACAGGCTGGGACTGGCTCTCATTCAAGAGAATTTTTCACTAGACAACCTTTTGCAGATGGCTGTTCAGGAACTGCGGAGACAGTTAAAGACTAGCAGAGTTGCTATCTACTGCTTTAATCCTGAGTGGGGCGGTGAATTCATAGTTGAGGATGTACATAGTGATTGGGCAAAAGTTGTCGGAACTGAGTTAGCCCGGACAGAAGATACATACCTTCAAGAAACAAAAGGCGGTCGATATCGGCGCAAAGAAACCTTCAGTGTCAACGACATTTATACTGCAGGGCATCAAGAATGCCACGTCCAACTTTTGGAACAGTGGGGAACAAAGGCTTACATGATTGCACCCATTTTTAAAGGCGACCGACTTTGGGGGCTCTTAGGCGCTTATCAGAATGACAAACCTCGCCAATGGGAACACATCGATGTTAACTTGCTAGCTCAGGTAGGAGTACAAATTGGTCTTGCTTTACAACAAGCAGATTACTTGGAGAAACTGCGCTCTTCAGCACAACAACTTTCAGACGCAGGCGCACGCGAAAAAGCAGCAAAAGAACAATTGCAGATGGAAGTCATTCAGTTATTATCTGCAGTACAACCAGCACTGAGCGGAGATTTAACCGTTCGAGCAACGGTGACAGAAGGTGAAGTCGGTACAATTGCCGATGTTTACAACAACACCTTACAAAGCCTGCGAAAAATTATCATGCAAGTGCAGACCTCTTCGAGAAAAGTTGCTCAAACATCTCAAGCAAGCGTTGCTTCTATCGTTGGTTTAGCTAACCAAGCACAGCAACAATTTCAGTCTCTTAACAATGCTTTAGAGCAAATGCAGACAATGGCAAACTCTACCAAAGCCGTAGCAATAAACGCGCAACAGGTAGAAGCCGCCGCCCAACAAACCAATCAGATTGTGCAGCTAGGGGATGCGGCTATGAACCGTACTGTCGATGGCATTCTTGACATTCGGGAAACAGTTGCAGAAACTAGCAAACGCCTCAAACGCTTCTCTGAATCTTCCCAAAAAGTTTCCAAAGTTGTTAATTTGATCGGTCACTTTACTACGCAAACCCAACTGCTTGCTTTGAACGCAGCCATTGAAGCCACCAAAGCAGGGCAATACGGACGTGGTTTTGCTGTTGTTGCAGATGAAGTCCGAACTCTAGCACGTCAATCTGCTGATGCAGCAACTGAGATCGAGCAACTCGTAGAAGACATTCAAAAAGGTACGGCAGAAGTTTCTATGGCGATGGAACATGCCATTCAACAAGTTGCTTCCGGAACCATGCAAGTTCATGAAGCCCGTCAAAATCTCAATGCAATTGTTGCAGCAACTAACCAAATTAGCCAGCTTGTGGAGGGTATTACTCAAGCAACACAAGTACAAACACAACAGTTTGAATCAGTGACGCAAACCATGACAAAAGTAGCTGCTATTGCTAATACAACCCAAGAGAATTCTATAGAGATTTCTACCTCTTTTAAAGAACTTCTCAGCATGGCACAAAATCTTCAGACAAGTGCCGATCGGTTTAAGGTTGATTAATTAAGGGTTAGTGGTTGGTGGTTGGTGCTTAGTCGCTAAAGCTTTTCGATGCCCAATCTCTAACCCAATACGGTTCAGATAAGACTCGATCCCCCCTAGCCCTCCTTAAAAAGGGGGGATCTTCAAGGATGAGATATTGTTAACTGAACCGTATCGATCTCTAACCACCAATCCAAAATCTAAAATTTAAAATCTAAAATCTAAAATTAACAATGACATTTGACGAGCAAAGTTATCAATATTTTCTCCAAGAAGCTCAAGAACTGCTACAAGAAATAGAACAAGAATTACTCAGTCTTCGTGAAGGGTTTGATATTAATAAAGTTTATAATTTGATGCGAGCAACTCATACTTTAAAAGGTGCAGCGGCTAGCATCAATTCAGGAACGATCGCAACGATAGCTCACTCTTTAGAAGATATTTTTAGAGCTATCTGTAAACCTAATTTATGCATTGGACCAGAAGTTGAAGCTTTACTTTTTGAGAGCTATGAATGTCTTTATCTCTCCTTAAATGCAGAATTTACGGGAAGCTTGTTAAATGAGGCTGAGATTCTCGATCGCATTTCTGATATTTTTGCACAATTGCAAGAACAGATGGGAGACTCTTTTAGCCTAGAAGCCGATCTTCCTAACTCAGAAGAATTGGGTTTCGATTTAACAAAATCTATATTTGAACTAGGTGTTACCCAACGATTAGATGAACTGGCTGCAGCTATAGCTAGCGCCGACCCCGAACAAATTTTTTCTCTGTTAAGAACTCAGGCTGAGGTTTTCTTCGGTTTGGGTGAATCATTAAATTTACCGGGATTTCAAGCTATTGCTCAGTCAGTACTGAGTGCTTTAAATAACTATCCCAATCAATCGATAACTATTGCTCGTATTGCTCTGGTCAACTTTCAGGAAGCTAGAACATCAATACTCAATGGCGATCGTACCCAAGGTGGTGAACCCTCGCGGGCTTTACAGCAACTTACGACACCGCGCACTCGTGTAACAGACGCAATCCTCAACTCATACGACACACCACAGCCAACGTTCCCAACTTTGGAACAGGCTACTTCAGTTTCCCACTCAACACCTTCTTTTTCTAACACTGTCAGAGTCAACGTTGAGCATTTAGAACAACTGAATTATTTCATTGGAGAATTACTGACCAACCAAAATCGCCAGTCTTTGCAAAACGAACAACTCTGGAGTGCGATTCGAGTTCTTTCTTCTCGGTTAGTCAAACACCAACAACAACTTTATGAATTAACTGGAGACTGGGAACTGGGAATTGGGGACAAGGGAGACAAGGAGGATAAGAAAGAAGTACAAATAACCAATCTCCCTTCGGATTTGCACTCTCCTATAGCGCAAACGCGATCGCGGTTGTCTTCCCAACGGTCAATCTCCAATCCTTACTTACTTATTCAATCAATTCTAGAAGACACCGTACAACTAATAGAAGCCTCCGAAGCGGTAGAAATGTTTGCTCGCGAGTCTCAAGAAACTCTTGAAAAACAGCGTCGATTGCTGATCGGTAGTCACGATTCCCTCATGGAAGCCCGAATGCTACCTTTAGGAAATCTTTTTGAACGATTTCCCCGTATCCTGCAACAATTAGAAATAGTGCATAAAAAGCAGATTGCGTTGGAGTTTCACGGGAGCGATACTCTAGTCGATAAAGCAGTTGTTGAACGTTTGTACGATCCTCTATTGCACTTAGTTCGCAATGCCTTTGACCACGGAATTGAAGCTCCTTCTACCCGTCAAGAATGGGGTAAGCCAGACAAAGGTGTCATTGAAATTCGGGCTTACCATCAGGGGAGATATTTGATAGTAGAAGTTCAGGATGATGGACAAGGCTTGGATTTTGAAAGGATTCGCAATAAAGCAGTAGAAGAAGGATTGATTTCACCGCAATATGCTATTAACTTGAGTCACGAAGAAATTATTAATTTATTATTTGAACCTGGGTTCTCTACAGCTTCAACTGTGAACAATCTCTCCGGGCGTGGTATGGGTCTTGATGTTGTTCGCACTCATTTACGAGCAATTCAAGGTACAGTTTCCGTCTATTCCGAACCGCATCGCGGTACAATGTTTAGACTTCAAATTCCTCTAAAGTTGACAATTGATAAATTATTAGTTTGTCAAGCAGATGAGAAAATTTACGCTTTATTTGCTAACGCAATTGAGGAAATTATTATTCCTAAAGTTGAGCAAGTTAGATGCTGGGATGGCGGTAAAGCCCTTCGATGGCGTAAAGGGGATACGGAAACTCTTATCCCTATTTACCAACTCGCTACAGCCTTAAATTATTCCTCACCGATTTCTCAATTTCCCATCTCTCAGCCAAAACATTCTTTTGCTGATACAGAGAATAAAATGATGCCCGTTATTCTGATTCGCTGTCAGGAGCGACTTTTAGGTTTGGAAGTAGAGCGACTTTTTGGAGAGCTTGAATTGGCAATCCGTCCTTTAGGAAGTGCGATCGCACCCCCTCCTTATGTTTATGGAGGTAGCATTCTAGCAGACGGTCGCCTTACGCTGGTCTTAGATGGAACTGCATTAATCAATCATTTGTCCGAACAGCAAACTCAAGAGAACGCTAACAACTTTGTCAGTTCGGTACCTCTCATGCCAAACCTGAAGCATCAGCAATTACCAATCCAAACGCGTGCTGCTTTAGCAGACGCAAGCAATTTTGAGAAAAAACCATGTAAAACAATTTTGCTTGTAGATGATTCCATCACTGTACGTCAAACTCTATCGTTAACTTTGCAAAAAGCCGGTTATCAAGTTGTTCAGGCTAAAGATGGTTATGAAGCTATTGAGCAAATTCGTTACCATTCCGATATCCAGTTAGTCTTTTGCGATATCGAAATGCCTCGAATGAATGGGTTTGAGTTTCTAAAAACCCGCCAGCAAGATCCTAATTTATCTGATATCCCGGTTGTTATGCTGACTTCTCGAAGTAGCGACAAACATAGACTGCTTGCTTTTAAATTAGGAGCAAATGCTTATATTACTAAGCCTTATTTAGAACATATGCTGTTAACAACAGTGACTGATGTATTAGAAAAGAAAAATTAACAGGAGGGGGATAATTGTGGAACGCGAAACAAATACAGAAAAATTTATTGTTTTTAAAGTAGCAGATTATTTTTTAGGAATGTCTATTAACGATGTGCTAAAAGTTATAAATTGTTCGTCTCTCCACAGTACAAGACTGATACAAATGGGGTTAGTGCAAGTAGGCAATCACACGATTAAACTCTTAGATTTACAGCAACATTTAAATTTAGATAGCTTACCTCAGTTATCGGGTAACGAATCGTTTTTGGTAATTACACGTGATTCAGAAGGAGAATTGTGTGGGGTATTAGTTCACGAACCACCCGATTTAATCGAGTTACCACCCGAAACCATACGCCCGCTTCCAAGATCGGACATTTACAGCAAAGCAACCCCTGACATCGTCAGTCATGTCGCTGTTTTATCTTCCGAAGAAATGATAAAAACGATTTTTTTGCTAGATTTAAAGCGTACCATAACAATTCCCAGCAATCATATTTAACTGGTTAACAGAAATTTGATAAAATCGCACCCAAAAGCGCAAAAAATATTGTGCTTTGTGTAAGAACCGCATATACAGGCGGATACATCCAGATGAACTTGTAATTTATGCGGATAAATCATGAATGCGTATAAAATAACACTCGTTAACCGCAATAATTATACTCTTGAGGTGGCTGGCGATCGATACATATTGGATGCAGCAGAAGCAGCAGGATTGCGATTACCTGTGGGGTGTCGATATGGAGCTTGTATCACTTGTGCAGCACGTTTGCTTGAAGGTGAGGTTGAGCAGTATCAAGCAGTTGCTCTCAAGCCAGCACAAGAAGCAATGGGTTACGTGCTTCTTTGCATTGCCTATCCTCGTTCTGATTGCAAGTTTGAAGTCGGGGTAGAGTCTCAAGACCAACTTTATATCAATCCGTTTAAAGGTTGTCGTTAATTAGTAAATTTTTACTTGAAAAGTCGGACTCATAATGAGTATGATTTATCAGAAGATTTACGAAGGAGCCGCTCTACTCATGTTAGCTAATAAAGAAGGACAAAGAGTTCCTAATGTAACATTCCGTTTACGTCAAGATCACAATTGGGTAAATTTCACTACCAATGACTTGTTCGGAGGTAAAACTGTCATCGTCTTTTCCCTTCCAGGCGCATTTACACCAACTTGCTCCTCAACCCATGTTCCCGGTTACAACCAATTGGCAAGAGTTTTTAAAGAAAATGGGGTAGATGATATCATTTGCATTTCCGTGAATGATGCTTTTGTAATGAATGAATGGGCAAAAGACCAACAGGCTCAAAACATCAGGTTTGTAGCTGATGGCAATGGTGAATTTACAGAAGGTATGGGAATGCTAGTCGATAAATCCGACTTGGGCTTCGGGAAGAGGTCTTGGCGCTATTCCATGTTGGTAAAAAATGGCATCATTGAAAAGATGTTTATTGAGCCAGAAGAACCAGGCGATCCCTTTAAAGTATCTGATGCTGAGACAATGCTGAGATACATCAACCCTCAAGCGGCAAAACCTCAATTGGTTTCCTTGTTCACAAGAGTTGGTTGTCCTTATTGTGCTCGCGCCAAAGAGATGCTATCCGGACGTGGCATTGATTATGAAGAAATCGTTTTGGGTAAAGATGTAACCGCTCGTACATTACAAGCTGTGACAGGTGCATCTACAGTTCCCCAAGTGTTTGTTGATGGCAAATTAATTGGTGGTTCCGAAGCACTGGCTGATTACTTAAGTGCTGTGTAATTTTTGAATGTGCAACCGCAATTTCCAGTTTTTTTAGATACCCCCAACCCCCCTAAAAAAAGGCTGCGGTTGTGTACACAAGTCTTATAAAGTGCATTTTTGCGGTTTCGATCCCCCCTAACCCCCCTTAAAAAGGGGGGAAACAGTCAACAAAAGCTCTACACAGTACACAGTATCGGGGCGTATCTTGCGCTTCTGGTTGTAGGAATCGATTTTGGTTTGTGGTTGTCTTAGGCAAACCCTTTCTCTTTTTTATTATAATAATTCTCATTTTTTTTAAAGGCTGTCTTTTGTTTTTTTGGAATAATTTGTTCTCTGAAAGTCCCTTACCTGAAAGATCGACGCATCAGAGTGCTTATTATATCTACAAAAAAAGTAAGTACTATCAGAACAATTAAAGTGGTCAGCAAACCCCTGTAATCAAAGCTACCAAGCTGTTCTGTTAAAAGACGACCCAAACCACCAGCACCGACAAAACCAACAATGACTGTAGCACGAACGCAAACTTCCCAACGATAGAGGATATAGGCAAGGAAGCGGGGAAAAGTTAGGGGAATGGTGGCATAGAGAAAGATTTGAGAATGACTGGCACCTAAAGCTTGTAGCGATCGCAATGGTCTATCATCTAAATTTTCTATTACCTCTGCCATTAATCGCCCCAAGATACCCAAGTTGTGGATAGCTAGAGCGATCGCACCCGGTAAAATTCCAGGAAACATGACAAACAGAAGGATTAAAGCCCACACAGGTTCGGGAACAGCACGAGCAAAAAGGAGTAAGAAACGAGTTAAGGGGACGACAGCAGAAGGAAGAGATTTTACCCCCATTTTCCTGACTGCAAAAAAGGAAAGTAATATACCTCCCAAACCTGCGCCTGCGATCGCTAAAACGGACATAGCCAAAGTTTGTGCTGAAAGGGTCAAGATTCGATCGAGCAGAGAAATATCTGGAGGAAATAGATTCTGAAAAACTTCTGACAGGAGTTGTGCGGTACGGGGCGACCAAAGTTTTGTAAAATCAGCTTTCACATACCAAAAAGAGAATATTAATAGAATAAGAGCAGCCACTAAGGAAAAAGCAACTACCGGATCTCGTTCTCGAACCAGCTTTTGCCGTTGCTTGAAATGCAGCACATTTAAATCCAAACGACTCGGAACACCCAAACGCTGACGCAACCAACCACTTAAAAAATCCGTGCTACCACTTAAAAACAGCAAAGCAAATAACAAGGTCCACATTTGCTGGTAACGCAGTGATTTGAGACTGAGAAGAATTTGATAACCCAAACCCCCCGCACCAATAATACCCAACACCGCAGCAGAACGAATCGAACACTCAAAACGATAAAAACTGTAGGAAAGTAGATTGGGGAAAGCTTGAGGAATCAAACTGTAAGTAAAAGCCTTTAGAGGAGAAACACCACTGTTTAGTAATGCTAATAAAGGAGCGCGAGGAGTTTCATCAAAAATTTCAGAAAATACCTTAGCAGTGATAGCACCAAAAGGAATTGCGATCGCCAAAACAGCAACCAGTGGATCGAGACCAAAAATATTCAGAAAAAACAAACCCCAAACCAATTCGTGAATCGCTCTGGGAATTGCTAAAATTGCCCGTATAACTAACCAAGGAACTGGAAAACCTCTTAACGAAACTGACTTCCACCAAATCTCACACGATAAAATACCGCCCACAAACCCAATGAAAACACTCAAAAACGTGCCACACACAGCATAGGCAAAAGTTTTCAGAGTTGCATCCCAAGTTAACAACAAAAATTCCCCATTCAATTCCGGTGAAAACGCCGCCAAGAAAAAGCGGACAACAAGATTCCAGCCTCCTGTATTTATTAAATCTTGCTGAAACACCCCAGCAATATGTAAAGACCAAACCAATAAAACAACAAACAGTAACCACCAGAAATTTTGCCAATTTAATTTCATTTGTTTAGTTGTTAGTCGTCTCCCTTATCTCCCTTGTCCCCCTTATTTCCCTTATCTCGCCCCTCTCCTTTGTCCCTCACCCATTTCTCTTCGCATCCTCTGCAGCTAGTGGTCCACCACATAAGTTTTAATGGGTAAAACGATGTTCAAGCTCATCCTCTTTTTCTCTTCCTCTGCGCCCTCTGCGCCTCTGCGGTTTTTCAATCAACCCTCAAATTCAATGTGGTGAACCACTAGTGCGATTCAATCCTATATAATTCCTCAATAACTCCTGTAGAAACCTCCCGAGCAGGAAGATCGAACAAAATTTCCCCCTTTCGCAAACCTACGATGCGTTGAAAATAACTGCGAGCATATTCAATAGCATGCAAACTAGTTACCAAAGTTTTCCCTGACTCTTTACTCAACTGACACAACAAATCCATCACTTCACGACCGCGTTCTGGATCGAGACTGGATATAGGTTCATCCGCAAGGATAGCAGCAGGATCTTGCACCAATACGCGAGCTATAGCCACCCGTTGTTGCTGTCCGCCAGACAATCGGCTTGTACGTTCGTAAAGCTTTTCAGGAATTCCCACTTGTGCTAGCGCTTGATAAGCTGTTTGTACCTCCAACGGGTAAATTAGGGAAATCGCTGCTTTTAAGAATGACCAACGTCCTAAATGTCCCGCGTTGATATTATGAATAACTTGTAAGTTATCGACTAAATGAAATTGTTGGTAAATAGTACCAATTTGCCTTTGCACTTGTCGAAGAGATTTGGGACTCAAATTCACTAAGTTACGACCCAGTACCCACACTTCTCCCCGAGTTGGTTGCAGTGTACCATTAAGCAAGCTGATTAAAGTGCTTTTGCCAGCACCGCTTGCACCAACAAGAGCAAGCCGTTCGCCCGAGTAAATTTTCAAGTTGATATTTGTGAGAGACTGGAAATTTCCAAATTGTTTTGTCACGTTTTTCAGTTCAAACATGAGTGTACCTCGGGTCATCAGCGAACGGTGGCTAAATTATTTTATTTTGCCAATTTTGCGACCAATTTGTTCAATTTGTGCATAATTTTCATTCTTTGTAGGAATAAATTTTTCTGCTTGTAAAAGATCGAGAATTTCTTTTTGCTCTGGTATCTTGGGATCTAATTTAAACAATGCGGTTTGAACTTTTTTGACAAAATCTTCGCCATAGCGCTTTTTAACTTGAGGGTTAATCACCCAGTGATAATCGTAATATTCTGGAGTGCGCCAGATAACTTCTACTTTGCTTAAGTCTATTTCTTTAGCTTCAAGACGCTTTTGCCAAATTTTTTCGTTCAATACACCTGTCTGAAAACTTCCTGCTTCGACAAGTTTAAGTGTTTTGTCGTGGTCACCAGAAAAACCTGCTTCACCTTTGAAGTCTGTGAGTTTTACACCAGCTTGTTCTAGAAAGTATTGTGGCATTAAACGACCTGATGTGGATGATTCACTACCGAAAGTAAAGGTACGTCCTTTAAGTTGTTTGAGGTCTGAGATATCTTTAAAGGGTTTGAGCCCAATTTTTTTATTAGCAATAAATACGCTATGGAATTTTTCATCTACATCACGTTGAGCAATAGCTTCCGCACCGGGAACTTGCAGCCTTGCTTGAACGCCAGTTAATCCTCCAAACCACACTAAGTCTAAATCACCAACTTTAAATGCTGTCACGGCTGCTGTATAATCAGTGACTGGCTTGTATTCTACGGTAACTCCAAGCTCTTTTTGTAAATAAGAAGCTAATTTGGTATACTGCCTTTGAAGTTTCTCTGGATCTTGATCGGGAATTGCTCCGGTGACTAGGGATTTTGTTTCTTTCGCAGTTGTTGTCTGTGAAGTTTCGGTTGTGTTGGAAGAACAAGCTGTTAATGATACTAAGATGAGAAACAACCCCGATACAAAAAGTTTCTGTAGCATTCGTTTTATGCAGTATACAATTTGCAAGACAAAGTAAAATTTTACAACATTAGGAATACTCATACCATTTCTGTATAAAGCAGATTCGGAGTATGTGAGGTACAGTATCTAATTCAAATTCCGATGTTTAAAAGCCACGCTGCAATTTTTGTACCTCACATACCTCAAAAGTGCTGTACCCCTCTCCTAGGAAACCTTGCAATTTCTTAGGAGAGGGGTAATTAGAATTTTAAGCGCAACCTCATATTTAAGCGCAACCTCATATAGAATTGGGATCGGTCAGTTGTGCAAATAATTAATTGTTATTCGTTTGTAGGATTGTCATTGCCAACCCTACTGCTCTGGTCTTTATTGTGACCTATGGCTCGCCTGTCACTGATACAGTGCCATATTCTAAAAAACTCTACATAATTCATTTTTTCCGAGCAATACCATATAAGTTTATAACAGTGACGAAATTCCTCTAATTCGTTTTCTGTGACTTCATCAGAAAAACAGTTTTTTAATAAGCTTATTAATTCTGGTATTTGTTCGTCAAGAAGAATTTTTTTAAAATTATCTGCTGTCCGCTTGCGAACCAGTTCGCTACTTGCGTTTTTTACAAGATTGACTAAGGCATAAAATGCTATTCTGTTACCTGGATCGATTTTGGCTAACCTGCACGCTCTTCGTCTTTTACTATCTTCATCTGTAGTCAGTGCTATTCCTTCCACTAGAGAAGTTATGACTCTAGCATTACCACTAGTCTGTTCTATTTGATTGTGGTGTAAAAGTGCCTCTCTATCTTCTAAATTGCCAAATTCTTGATGCAAAATTTCTTTTTTCCCACGAAGCACTTTTAGATTCTCTTCTGCTTGTTGTCTTAAAGCATCATGAGTTGTTGTATTGATAATTTTTTCAAGTGTAGAGACAGCAATTGGATTTTCTGGAGCAATTTTGCCCAAGCTATAAGCAGCTTTCCGACGAGTAGAGTCCTTTCGGGTAGAATCAATAATTTGTATCAGTGCTGCGATCGCAACTGGGTTACCTGGATCAACTTTTCCCAAGCTATCTGCTGCTTGCCAGCAGAGATTTTCGTGCTGGATGGATGTTACTATATGCTCTAAAGCTGCGATCGCAATTCGATTCCCCGGATCGAAAACTTTTCCCAAACTGTAAGCAGCATTCCATTTGTCAAAGTCGTTTTGGCTGGTTTGGATAAACTCTTCTAGAGATGCGATCGCGCATCTGCGGTCTGTCTTCAACAATGCAATTCGTGCGCCCTCCAAAATAGGAGAGGGAAAGCGCCACCACTTTTGTTTAACGACATGGTAATAACCAAATCGCCACTCAATCAGCTGTCGTACAATTTTATGACATAAAGAACACTCTGCAAACTCAGCAATTCCTTGTGCTGCCAGAAAATAAGCTTGATAGCTAAAAAAACCACCGCAACCGTCCTTAAATTGGGTCAGTGCTTGAATAAATTCTTCCTTATGTGCTTGCGGTATACTCTCCCTTCCCAACCATAACAAAATAATTTGCCGCCATTCAGGTTCAAAAATACGGAAAGTAGGGAGTAGGGTATTTTCACCGCTCACCTCTCCCCACTCACCACTCTCCCAATTTAGAAAAAAATGCCAATCGCAAACGGCAAGTGCGGCAAAGTATTCTTGAAAAGTGGGGTGGTAGAAAGCATAAACTTTTTCCCCTTGGGTTTCTGATATTCCTACTTGATTCAGCCAACCCAGTTGTAGTGCTAACTGAAACATCCCTTCATCGGGCGCACCTAATACTTGGCAAACAAAGCGATGGTTGAGCCGAAATTTAGTTTTTTCTTGCGCCATAGCCTGTAGCGCTAATTTTCCTAATGCCTTATTTAATTCTTGACGCTGGGTGGAAGTTGTGGGAAATCGATCTTGTTTCCATTCATATATAGCTTCCACAAACTGCTCGTAAAGCATAGCTTTAGTATTGGGCAATCCTCCCCGTCTCAATCCCCAGCTGTGGCACATGAGCGCCAAGCGTAGCGGATTTTTGACTGCATCTTTTATCCGCCCTTTCCCCGGTTGATCTAATTCCGATCTTAATTTCTGTCCCAATTCAGGATTGTCGCGAAACCATCGATAAATAAAGACCCCTACTTGGTCTGGTGTTTGAGAATCCCCGTAAGTAAAATTTAGGTTGCGATAAGTATCAAAAGATTCTAAAGCATTTTTTCCCGCATCCCAAACATTAAGCCGACAAGTCAGTATAACTCTCGCATCTGCTACCCACCCCTTTAAGAAACTAGCAATTTTGGTCAAAGCATGACTGAATTCCATTGCCATTTCATCAACTGCGTCTAGCAGTAACCATACTCTTCCTTGGTTGAACTGTTCGCAAAATGCCTCTTGTATTTCCTGGGAAACAGAGAGCTTGCGAGTCGCCGACCGCAGCCAATCCTGAACGAGATACTGTTCCAAAGTCTTTCCCTGTAAATCTGCGAGCGAGACCCAAACAGGTAAATCTTCTGTATTATCCAATACCCAAAACGCAATCCTTTGCAGTAAGGTGGTTTTTCCTGCACCTGGTTCTCCAACTATGGCAATCCGCTTGCTGCGCCTTTGCCTGAGAACCTGTTCCAAAAATTCATCGGGTGTAAAAGTTTGAGTAACCACCCTATCTTCTGCTTCATATAATTGCGAACCTTGAACGGGAGAAACATCTTCACTGCGCCTATCTCTGTGTTTTCGTTCCATTAGTCCCAAAGGCACATATACTTCATCTAGCTCGAAACTCAACCCATCCAAACTTGTTAGGGGATTAGTCGTTAACCGTCTTTGATTTTGTGCCTCTAGGGTACTGCGGCATAGTTGTTGCCAGTTGGGAGACACGGATGGAGAGCTAGGGGGAGAACAGAGGAAAATTTCTCCCTTGTCCCCCTTGTCCCCCCTCTCCCCCTTGTCCCCCAACTTCGACTTTTCAGGGCGACGGGTTTCCCACTCCGTGTCAAACTGTCGTAAGTTAGCTTCCTTATCCCAACGGCTGTACCACAGCTTGAGTGTAAAGTGCCAAGTTTCCGAACCACCCCGCGATGCACGATTATCTTCCAGAATCTCCAAAAAATCCTCAAATCGCTTCAACGCTTCCTTAATTTGTTCGCCGTTTAACGAATTTTGCTCTGACTCCAAACTTGTCAACGCTATCAAAAATCTAACTTTCGTTC
The DNA here is from genome assembly GCF_000760695.4 of Tolypothrix bouteillei VB521301. GTDB lineage: Bacteria > Cyanobacteriota > Cyanobacteriia > Cyanobacteriales > Nostocaceae > Scytonema > Scytonema bouteillei_A. The sequence goes on from NZ_JHEG04000001.1 coordinate 1,205,052, forward strand.
TTACAACCAAGCGATTCTCTGTTTGCCATCGTATCTGAACTTGAGGGCGAAGCGCATCCAATGCTGCTTCGTTGAACTCACCCAATTCATCAGTAGCATACATTAACAGTACTTCTAACAAGCGCTTTGCTCGTTTTTTTGCTTCTGGGCCATAGCTTGGTCTTGCCATCGTTGTTAGGGGCTGGGGAATGGGGAACTCGGGACGTCCACGAAGTCGGAATTAGGGGCATGGAGGTTGGAAAATGGAATAGGGCTCTTTCTCCTAGTTTCCATTGACTTAAAAGTTCGGGGATTCCCCCAAGTTTAACAACTTCCCCTAAGAGTCTAATCCAGATTTTACAAGCTTTTTCACTGTTGCGACTTTTGTTAGCTTTAGGGAATTTGTTCCAAGTAAAGTGATGTATAGAAAAGGAAACACCAAAGATTCTATAACCGTATGTCTGGAAGTTGATATGCTGAAACTAACTTATACTGAAAATAACTTCACCCTAGAGCGTTTAAATGAATCTTTGGAAGATTGGCTTAACATTAGAGTCGCACTGGCTGTACGCTTAGCCACGGGTATCCACGTTGAACCCACTACTGCTTCTTTTCTGCTCGGGATTAAAGTTTCTTGCTTGCTTGAGATGGAAAGCTCAATTCAGGAAGATAGTATAAAAATTTACCCTTGTGATGCTGACTTTGTTGAGGTTGTTCTCAAAGGTCTTTGGGTGACATCAGATGTAGAAAGTGAAACAGGTGTTTTTGTGGCTGCACTTTCACCATCTACAGAATTATTGTTGCAGCGACTGTCGCAATTATCAGTAACCTGTTATCAGTCATCCGTTCGCGGTTAACTGATATTATTTGAGATTTTAAATTTTGGATTGAGAACGCGATCGCTCATCCAAAATATTCAGTCTTGCTGTTTGTGGGACTTTTGTGCGACTTCCGTCATAGCCTGTTAAGCTGTTCAACCTAAGTCGTGCGTCCTTTCCCCAAACAGCATCCTCATTTATGGGAATCATCTAGTAGGATACTCTAAAAATCCCCCTTAAAAAGGGGAATTTAGAGAGATCTGTGAAACTTTGATACATTATCAAAAACTTTTCAAACATCCATTTCAAAGATTCTGTTAATTATATTTTTTATCTTAGGTTATGGCTGCTAATTCAAATCAGCGAGTCGAGCAGGTAGCACGAGAAGATTTAGTTATGTTTATTAATGCTTGTCTTGCCTGCACCGGACAAAAAGAATTTTATGATGATGCCTTCGGTCAGCAAGTTTCTATCAATTTTTTACATGACTATATTATAGGTAATTACCGCTTGCTCTATACACGCACTTTAGCGTCTGGTATCAATCACTTTAATCAGGCACAAATTATTTTAAAACTATTAGCAACGGGGCGAGATGTTAAAACAGATTACCGTAAAGAAGAAGGCGCATTAATTGCAGCAGCACTAAAACAATTACCTCCACAAAGGGCTTGGGGAGTATTGCAACAGTTGCGGAAACAGCGAATTAATAACCGCCGCAGTCGAGCGATCGCACGCGAGTATGTTCAACAGCGTCGAGATATCAGCTTTGATGCTGTCAAATATCGTTCCAAGGTAAGAGCAATTGTTTCTCATGCCCACCTCAAACTGCAAGGCGAACTAGGAAACTTTCTTTTTCAAAACTGGAAACAAAAAGTTTACGAAACAGAATTATTTGAAAAGTTTCGTCAGGCACATTATAGCGCTGAAGCTGTTTATGACTTACCATTTACGATTGCAGAAGGTTTGGCTGCAAAGCATAAAATTCCCCGTGACGTGTTTTTGTCTCGCATTCAAGAACGCATGACTGTAACTGAAAAGCTACGTTTTCAGAATACAGCAGAACGCACTTACGAAATAGAAATTAACCTCGATTTGGGTCGTCTTCCCCTAACTCGTTTGGCATTATATATTCTCTCCTTACCTATAGAAACTCGACAGCAAGAATGGCAAACTTTAAATCGAGCGCTAGAAAAATCTGCTTGGTTGGCATTAAAAAAAGCACCTTTAAAACTGGGGCGAGTGGCAGCGGTATTGGATTGCAGCTATTCTAGTTCTGGATCTTTAGAAAAGCGCCGCCGTCCATTAGGCGTGGCATTAGCTACACATTATTTATTAAAAGCTGCATCTCAAGAATACCAAGATTTTTGGACGACACCCATAAAAGATGCTCTCCTGGTGCATCCTCGCGGACAAACTGACTTAGCCTCCCCCTTACTAGATGCTTTAGAGTGGGGAGCAGACTTAGTCATTATTGTTTCTGATGGTTGTGAGAACGATCCCCCTCGTGGTGCTGCAGAAATTTTGCGTATCTACCGTACCCGTTTAGATCCGATGCAGAAAACTTCTATAGTTCACTGCAATCCAGTTTTCACTTCAGAAGATTACTCGTTGCGTTCCCTCAGTTCTAGCATTCCTACTGTGGGGCTGAGAGACGCAGAAGATTTACCTACCTTGCTTGGCTTTGCTCGCTTTGCTGATGGTTCTGCACCTTTATCAGAACTCGAAGCATATCTAGCAAAACGAGTGGAATTGATGTTGTGTGCTAATGGCTAATAGAGCAATTAGCCATTAGCAATTAGCCATTAGCCATTAGCAATCATCAAATATTCTTATGGCAAAAAAAACTAACTTAATCGCCAACATATCATTAAAAGGATTAGACATCGCACCTTCACAAGTTTGGGGTTCGGTGCGGCTTGTACCTCTGTTGCGCCGTCAGGTGCATGGTGACTTGCGCTTGCTACGCCGTAATTATGACGAAGACCTCACAGCTGTCTCTTTAAAAGGGCAAATGATAGAACCGGGAATGAAGTACTTTTCTTATGTACCTCACGGACTGGTTATGTCTTGGACAAATGATGGTAGCCCGGTTGCTGCTTATGGGGGACAGATGGCTAACAGTGACGGAAAACGGATGGACTGTGGTTGTGTAAGCGTGCGCTTGATGCATCGCATGGCGAAGCGGGAAGGGAACAACCAATTGCGTTTTTTACCCCTGCATTTGGCAATGGAAGGTTTTTTGTCAATGTTTTTCTCTGGACCTGATATTGCTTGGAGTGAATATTCTAAGTATGCTCTTTCTTATGGTTTGGGATGCCGTTATGAAACTTCTGTGAATGGACGTGACATTGCTGGGCTAGAAGAAGCTTTGCGGGTATTTGAGATTCATGAAAAACAGGTAGGGGTGTTGGTGTTTGTTGCCGAAGCCCTCGCTTCTGCGTTTGTGGTTCCGACTCCGCAAGATTACCGACTGCTTCATACGAGTTTGCTGGAAGACTTTTATGGGGAATTGCTCTATGAGTATGGCTTGCTGTACGATACGACTTTTCCAATGGATGTGTCTGTAGAGGAGTCTAAGGTTAATAGCTTGGCAGATTTGCGGCAAGCTATACAAACAATGCGTTCTGATTGGGCATCGTTTCAAGGTTTTATGGCTTCTGGTTTGCTGGGACGTGGCGTTACATCTAAAAGAGTCTATAGTGCTGGTCCTTTTTCTCTGCAAAGATTTATTTCTGATTTGAATCCTAAAGAGGAAAATCACATCGGGGAAGCGATCGCACGTGACAGCGGAGAGTTGGAATACCTTAAAACTTATCGTCTGTCAGCTGCACAAACTCGTCGAGTTTACTTACTGAGTGTATTAGCCAAACACAATTGGAATGTGGATGCTACTGCAGCAGCATTGAATCATACTCGTGAGGAGTTTGTATATCGTCTGGAAAAAGCTGGTTTTGGTTACTTATTGAATCAACAGGTGCGGGATGCAGCACGGAAGAAAGCACGTAAGATGAAATGATGCTGTCTGGTATTTTTGACAAGCTTGAAGTTTAGCAATATTTTGAAATTTTTCAACACATTAGAAAATTTGTGTTATTATTAGTAACTAGGATTATATTCGGTTGTGCAATTTGTCTTTATCTATTTACAAGTGTCTCTCCGAATTTAACTCTCAACACCGCGTAATTTCGGAGATCTTTTATGTCAATCTATGTTGGTAACCTATCTTATGAAGTCGGACAAGACGACCTCAAACAAGTTTTTTCAGAATACGGAACTGTTAAAAACGTTCAAGTCCCCACAGACCGGGAAACAGGTCGCGTCCGGGGATTTGCCTTTGTAGAAATGGCAACAGAAGCTGAAGAAACTGCAGCTATTGAAGCTCTTGACAGTGCAGAGTGGATGGGTCGCAGCCTGAAAGTTAACAAGGCTAAGCCACGCGAAGACAAGCGTTCTTCCTTTGGTGGCGACAGACGTGGAAACAGTGGGGGCGGCTACTCTAGAGGACGCTACTAAGCTTAATATGAGTTTTGGAGATGTCCGCCATCGGTTCATTCCAATACACAATTTAACTTAAGCAGATTTTGGACAGACTAGTTCTGTCCTTTTTTGCTTTGATAGTTGCGGGTCAAATCCTCTGGCTACAACGTCTGGTAAGATTAGCTACGGCTGTAACTAGAGCGGTGGGATCTATCGGCTTGGCAATATGTTGCTGAAATCCAGCAGCGATCGCTTGTTGAGAATCCCCCTCAAGAGCGTAAGCAGTCAGAGCAAGTGCTGGAATTTGCCCTCCCTGGTTTGGTGGCATTGCTCTGATGTCACGTATCAGCATATAACCGTCTACTTCTGGCATTCCAATATCGCTTAACAACAAGTCAGGCTGAAATTGCGTCAGAGCTTGTAGTGCTTCGCAAGCCGAGCCCACCTGCGTGACTTCTGCTCCTGACTCCCTTAGTATGAAAGCGATTAACTCCCGCGTGTCAACCTCGTCATCCACCACCAAAATTTTTACCCCATTGAAAGGGAGAGATTCAACAGATTGCTTGAGCTTGGGAGCGCTCTGTAAGGGCATTTTCATCAGTGGTAGCATGACGGTAAAAGTTGCTCCCTGTCCTTCACCCAAACTTTCTGCCTTAACCGTACCGCCATGCAATTCTATAATGTGGCGGACGATGGCTAATCCCAAACCGAGTCCACCAAATTTCCTGGTCGTTGTGCCGTCAGCTTGTCGGAAGTAGTCAAACACGTAGGGCAGAAACTCAGGACTAATTCCTTTACCCGTGTCGCATACTTGAATCTGAGCCATTAAACCGTGGGACTCCAAACGAACTTCTACTTTTCCGCCAGAGGAGGTAAATTTAATAGCGTTAGACAGCAGATTCCAAATCACTTGCTGTAAGCGAACTGAATCGCCCCTAACCTGTCCTACATTTGGTTCAAGCACGGTTAATAGCTGAATCGAATTGGCTTGGGCTGCTAAACTTACAGTTTCTACTGCTGTTGCGATCGCAGATGCAAGATCGACGGTACCAATATTCAGAGTGAGTTTGCCTTGCAGAATGCAAGAGACATCTAACAAATCTTCAATCAGTTTGGTCTGAAGTTTGGCGTTCCGCTCGATGATTTCCAAAGCCCGAACAGTGGTTGCTTCATCATACTTTTTTGTTCGGAGTAACTTTGACCATCCAAGTATGGGATTGAGTGGTGTCCGAAGTTCGTGAGAAAGAACTGCCAAGAATTCATCTTTGATGCGGTTAGCTTGAACCAATTGTTCTGTCTGCTTTTGGAGTGCTTGTTCTGCACGTTCGCTTTCCCGACGTGCGCGTTCTCGTTCGGTAATGTCAACCGCAACACCTCCTACCAAGCATTGCCCTGACCCATCTGTTAGGGGAAATTTATAGACTAAAAAGTCACCAAGCGTACCATCAGTGCGAGGAGCAAGCTCAATCGCTTCAAGCACTTGATTTATTTGAGCAACCATTCTAATGTTATCGAGGAATTGCTGAGCGATCTCACTCGGATACACATCGAAGATGCTTTTGCCGATCGCATTGTTGGTTGGTAGCTTAAAGGTTCGATAATAAGTAGGATTAAGGTAAAGTATGCATCCATCTACATTAGTAATCCATGCTGCGGTTGGGCTGTTGTCCATAAAGGCCTGAAATCGCTCTTCACTTTGGCGCAGTGCTTTCTCAGCTTGCTTGCGAGCAGTAATATTCATAATGCTCACCAACACGTTATTTACTTTTCTGGTTTGGGGCGGTAATGTAATCGTAAACAGGACGTTGAGACGCTCTCCATCTATGGTTTGCATGATGGTTTCAGATTCAAAGTAAGTTTGACCGCTAGCAAATGCTAAAAGTTCTTCAACAAATGCCTCTAAAGTTTCTGGTACAAAGACTTGGTGAAGGGAATTCAAAAGTTCCTGTTTGTGGAGAGCGCCAAACATCCGTACCGCCATGTCATTTACATCGACAATTTTCACCATGCCAATTGCCTGTTGTACAAACTCAGGATGTTCCACAAAAAAGGCTCGAAAATCTTGGACGCCTTGCGCTTTTAAATGCTCGATCGCTTCAAAGACAGCAGAAAAATCTTCTTCCCAAATCGCGACCCCTGTAGCTTCAAAGATGTAGCGGTATTTTCTTTCCTGTTCTTCAAGTACCTCTTGAACCTGCTTGCGAGCGCTGATGTTACGAAAATAAACAGCAAGACCATCACTTGAAGGGTAAGCGTGAATTTCAAACCATTTACCCAGCAACTGACTAAAGTGTTCAAATACAACAGTCACTTTTTCAGTAACAGCACGATGAAGTTCTTGGTATGCCAAATTTCCAACTGCCTCTGGAAAAACCTCTTCCCATACCTGTCTGCCAAGGAGTTCTTCACGGGTTTTGTTTAAAAGCTTTGCGGCTTGCTGATTGACATATGTGTAGCGCCACTGCGAGTCAAAAGCGACAAAGGCATCTGTAATACTTTCAAGAATCTTGGTGATTTGGTCACGGTTTGCCTCAGGGTCAGTTGCTTTTTCTGAATCGCTCACGCTCTAGGCTCCGCTTCTGAAGAATATTCGATGAGGTTTTTACCATCTCCCGCAGGCTTGATTCTCATAAATTGCCCGATTTGTTTAACTCTGCTCTTTGTATCAGAACTAAAAGTGATGGTTGCACGCGACCGTTTTCCCAATTTTCACCCGTACCACAAGCGACATCTCATGCAGTTGTCAATTGCCAGAGTTAACAAGTTAGTTTGCTCACTTTTGGTTGCCTTTGCCACAACTAGACGTCAGGTGCTCGTACTTAATATTCTTCCCAAATATTGCACAAGTGCTTCTCTACCTTTAGATAGAACTTCCCTTTAACCTATACTTGGATTTGACGCTGACAAAGGTTTTAAGCCATTGATTAGCGATCGTTCCACACCATCTTAGAACGATCCGACACAGTGCGGACAACTGCCTCAATCAAAACTTCTGGATCGATTGGTTTGGGGATGTGTAACTGAAATCCTGCAGCTAATGCCTGCTGCTGATTCATTTCTCCTGCATAAGCAGTCAGAGCGATCGCTGGAATTAATCCTCTTTCTGGTTCCATGGTTCTAACTTGGCGCAATAATGTGTAGCCGTCCATTTTAGGCATTCCGATGTCAGTCAGCAAAATATCGAACTGGGTTTTCTGAAGTCTTGCAATCGCCTCTTGAGCAGAAGACACAGAAGTCACAACAGCACCAGCTTGTTCCAAAACGAAAGTCACTAATTCCAAATTGTCTGCATCATCATCAACAGCCAGGATTTGAACTCCTTGCAACGTAAGTGTGTCTTGCATAAATGTCATCTCCTGATTTGTTGAATTTAATGCTGACATCAGAGGAAGGATGATGGTAAAGGTAGCTCCCTGTCCTTCTCCTGAACTGTCAGCTTTGACAGTTCCACCATGTAGCTCAACAATATGTCGAGCGATTGCAAGCCCCAACCCCAAACCTCCAAAATTTCGAGTTATGCTGCTATCAGCTTGACGGAAATAATCAAAGACGTAGGGCAAAAAATCAGACTTGATACCTTTGCCTGTATCTTTGATGGCGATCTGGGCTTGGTTGCCAACCTGCTTGAGATGGATTTCTACACATCCCCTATTGGGAGTAAATTTAATAGCGTTAGATAGAATATTCCAAATGGCTTGCTGCACACGAGTTGCATCACCCAAAACATTCACTGCATTTGGTTCAAAATAAGTTTGAATTTGAATTGCTTTAGCTTGGGCTGCCAATTGAACTGTTTTGAGCGCATCTTCAATTGTTAATCTTAAGTCAATCAAACTTGAATTTAAACTTAGTTTGCCTTGCAAAATGCGAGAAATATCGAGTAAATCTTCAATGAGTTGGACTTGTAACTTGGCATTACGCTCAATGGTTAACAGAGCCGCTGCTGTTTTGCTAGCGTCGAGATTACCCCCTTGGAGTAATTTCGTCCAACCTAAAATTGGATTCATTGGTGTTCTCAGTTCGTGGGAAAGAACAGCAAGAAATTCATCCCTGATTCTGTTTGCCGCTTCGGCTGTAGCTTTTGCTCGTTGCTCGGCTTCATAGAGTTTAGCACGGGCGATGGCCTGAGCGCATTGTTGAGCTAAAGCCAGGATGAACGAGCGATCGCCATCACTTAATGGGCAAAATTCAACAAAGCCGAAACTTATACCACCTAGAGCCCGACCCTCAACTACTAAGGGGAGCGAAATCCAAGCTGCAAAATTGTTTTGGGTATAAGCATCTCTTAAGTGGGGATAGCGAGCAAGTCTTTCTTCGAGTGGCTCTTCCCATATAGGTATGCCAGTGCGTACTGCTTCTGCCAGTGGTACGAATGATTTCAGAGGAATGGAACGCCATGCCTCAATTAAATTCTGCTCGTAGCCAATAGAATGGATGATTTCAAGGTCTGTACCTTCATCGTTGAGAATTGCTACCATCGCAGAACCTGCGTTCAATACGGCAGTACTTTGCTCGACAATGACTTTTGCAGCTTGAGATGGAGTGAGTGCTTCTGAAAGTGCCGCTGTGACTGATTGGAGGCGAGCAGTACGATCGGCAGTGCGCTCTGCTATCAGGCGTGCTTGTTGGGTTTGTTGATAGAGCCGAGCATTAGCGATCGCCAATGCCGCCCGGTCTGCTAAATCTTGAAATAAGCTCAAGTCATTGATATTGTGAGATTCGTTGACACGATGGCGAGTTAGGCTCAACACTCCAATCGCTTGTCCTCGTACTTTCAGTGGCACAAGCAATATGCTGTAAACCCTAAAGCGATCCAAGTAGCGCTGATACTCTGGTTTGATAATGGCACGAAATTCCTGTTGTGATGTGACTGGCATCAACAGGGGTTCTCCAGTTTGGATTGCTCGCCCCCCAATTCCTTCATCAGCGCGGCGAGGATAACTTTTCAACAGTTCACTAACGAATTCTAGTACCTCTGAGTCTGCATGATACGCAGAGACTGGGTTAAGCCACTGTCCATCTTCTGAGAGAAGGCTCAGTACGCAGACATCACCTGTATATTTACTAACAAGTTGAGTTATAGTGTTCAAAACCGTTTGCAAATCCAAACTTGCTGCTGCAAAGGTTTGCGATGCTTGAGCGAGAAAACGCTCTTGTTGCTCAATCCGCTTGAACTCCGTGACATCGCGATTATAGCCAATGATTGATTCGACCGTGCCGTCGGCTGCAAACTCAGGTATATAACGAGATTGATACCAACGCGTACCCTTCAGTGTCTCAAAGCTAAACTCTATCGAGCGACCTTGCCCGGTTGTGAATATTTCTTGCCAGTTTTCATGCCAGATCTGACAATTCTCTTGTGACATACCCAAGTCAATGTTGGTTTTGCCAATGAACTCTTCGGCTCGAATGCCCGTCACCTGCTCGATAGCAGGACTAACATAAAGATGGCGAAACTCTGAATCAATTCGACTGATGATATCTGGGGAATTTTCAGCTAAAGTTTTAAACCTTTGCTCTCGACGGCGGAGTTCCGCTTCAAGTTGTTTGCGATCGCGAATATCTTGAAACACCATCAGGCAAGTTGCTGGTTGATCGTACATTGCGGGTAAGGTATCTGCATAAACCAGCAGAGAGTAAACACCAGTTGGAGTATGCCAATTTAACTCCGCCCCATGAATCTTTTCACCTCTAGCCACCCGGACGGCTGGAAGTTGGTCGGGGGGAATTTGTTGCCCTGTAGCATCGGTGCAGGAAAACTCTGTATCATAGACCCCTGCGGGGCGATTGTCAGGAATTTCACCGCCAGCCATTTCATTTGCAGCCTGATTGGCAAAGGTGAAGCAAGCCGTTTGGGGTTCAACAAATACCAGCGGAATGGGCAGCAGATTGAGAACTGCTTCCAACCATTGGCGTTGATTAACTTGAGCTTGTGCGTTCTGCTGAAGTCGTTGTTCCCATTGCTGGCATGACTGCAAAGCTTCAATAGTTTGTTGCAGTTCAACAATTTGCAGTTGCAGTTTTGCATTAGCTTGGCACAATTGGGACGTTCGTTCTGCCACAAGTTCTTCTAAGCCCCGATCGGCTCTTTGTTGTGTTTCCTTTTCCTCTATTGAATGGCAAACTTTCAGCTTGTCGTTATTGGATCTGGGGTTGTTCAAAGACAAATCTGATTGCAAATTACGAGCATACCGTTCCACCAACTCAGAACGCGAAAACCCACGTTCAAGTGCCTGCTGTTTTAGAATTCGCCAAGCCGTCTTAGTTAGGGATAAGTTGACCGCCTGCTTCGGTTCCGTTTCCCAGCTGTGGATAAATTTTCCCGTTCGATCGCGTTTCATGGAGGTTTTACCCGTATACCTATACGGCTGTTGATATATATTATAAGTCCGAGTGCGTTCTACAAGAGAATCACCTGAAGAGTGCGGAGTAACCAACTACGTGGTAACTAAAATAAGTCACCGTTTGACTTGTTGAAGTTTGTTTTTTGGCGTTGTGATGGGACTTCTGCTTTGTCGATTTCTTCTGGCTCGGGCTGCTTTAATAGCGATGAGTCTAATGCACTTACGAGCAGAAAAGCACAGGGGAAGATGTTAAACTATAAAAAGTCAGTACAGGTGTTCTATGTCATTGATTTTATTTGCGTGTTATAAAGGTTGTGCTCTTTATCATAAATTCATAATGCGTAAATCTTATATCTTGTCAAGAATATAAAGACACGACCTTGTCAAAGATTGTCACAGTACAGTATGGCAAGCCCCCTAGTGTACAAAACAGTAAACAACTGGACTTTTGACAAATGCGATTCGCGAAGCTCAAGCCATACCCAGCTTATTGCCCTTGGTACAAGTTGTACCTAGCTTATCGCATAGCGTCTCCTTTGCAACTTAGCGATACTAGATACTTCTAATACTCTCTTGGATAGTGAATTGTACCTCGACGCTAAGAAATTGGGGATGTATCAAAATCAATACAACTTATAACTATTATTATTCGCTTATGCTCAAGCGACTATTATTTCTAATCAGCCTTAGTGTGACTGGCACTGGTGCTGTTTTCTTCTTTTTTTGGTATCAGGTAACGCAACTACCAGATTGGTATAAAACTTCACAGACTCAATCCGCTAGCCCGCCCCAGTCTGCTAATGTGGCTCCCCCAACTGACCAAACCAAGCAACTTCAAAAAGCGCAAAAACAACAAGCACAAAAGCAAGTGTTGCATAAAATTTCCAACCATCTCAAAAGCTCAAAAGCCAAAGGTGAAGTGCAACTAGATGCGGATGAAGTGAATGCTCTGATTGATTCGGGAATTGCTCAATCAACTAACAAAAGTCATCTTGCTCAAGCTGTTGTCAGCACAAAGACTCATATTGAAAACGGTAAAATTATGACAGGTGCAGTGATTGATTTAAGAGCAATTCCTTTCAACGAGTTGCAAAAGGGAGAACAAATAGTCGTTTCTAAGTTACTCTCAGCTATACCAATCTTGAGGTATCATGCCGTCTATGTGGAAGTGGAAGGAAAACCGACTCTCCGCAACAAACAAGTCAGCTTAGATGACACAACTCGCATTAAGCTTGGTAGTATCAGTTTTTCTCTCTTAGATTTATCTAAACGCTTTGGGTTTTCAGAAGAACGATTAAACCAACAAGTTGCCAAGAAATTGGAAAATTTACCCGTAGAGGTAGATGAGGTGGAAGTGGTGGGCGATCGCTTGGTTGTTCGCGGTTCAGCTGGCAATAAAAAAGGGGCTAGAAACACTTTACAAGAATCAACCTAGTACGTGAAGGCAGCCCCAAGTACTGCTTCTGGGGGAGAAGGCGCAAAAGCTCTGAATTTCCGCTTTTTATCTGTTGCTAATGGTTGTCTTATTTACAGCGTGCTGTACCAGTACAAAAAGAAGGAGCAAAAGCGATCGTAACAGTGCTTCCTACCTAAAGATATATGTCAACTATCAAAAGTTGGTTTTAAATATTAAAATAATATGTAATCATATTAACGTTTAAGCATATATACTTAATTTTTTTAACGGAACTTTTTAACAATTTAGGTATTACATTTATGCACTGTGCTCAGCGTCGCCGAATCTTGGTTGTAGATGATTTTGCACTTAATGTATCGTTACTTCAAACTGCTTTAGAAGCTGAAGGTTATGAAGTCGATACAGCAACAAATGGAAATTCGGCTTTAGCTAAAATTGAGGCTTCTCCTCCAGATCTAGTGTTGCTAGATGTGATGATGCCGGGAATGGATGGCTATGAAATCACTCAATGTATCCGTCAAAATGAGAATTTACCTTTTATTCCAATTTTACTTGTAACTGGTTCTGATGACACTCGTGTTATAGATGAATTGAAGATAAAAGAAGATGATTTTATCCGCAAACCAATTAACTTCGATCGCTTGTTAGCTAAAATCAACTCTGTTTGGAATTAACCTCAGAAAAAATTTTCATATCGTACTTTTTCTAAAAATCCTAGAAACTATAGCCGTGTGGGTTAGTAGTTAGCAAGTCAACTACTAACTGCTAACTACTAACCCCCAACTACTTATAAATCAGGAGGTAAAATGACGTTATCAATTACGTGGATAATGCCATTGCTAGCTTTAACATCAGGTTGAACGACCTTAGCATCATTAACCATGACACCACCTTGTTCAACCTTGACATTAATAGCACCTCCTTCAACGCTTTTAACTTCGCCTGATTTCAAATCACTAGATTGTACTGAACCAGAAACAACGTGATACCTCAAAATTTTCGTCAGTACTTCCTTGTTTTCAGGCTTTAACAAATCTTGTACTGCGTCTTGTGGCAACTTGGCAAAAGCGGCATCAGTAGGCGCAAAAACAGTGAAAGGTCCTTTGCCTTGTAAAGTTTCTACTAGCCCAGCTGCTTTTAATGCCTTGGTAAGCATTGTGAAAGACCCGTTAGATTCTGCTACTGCGACTATATTTCTCCCCTCAGAAGTACCGGAGGAAGGCTGCTCTGGAGGTGTAGTCGGTGTAGTGGGTGTTTCTGTTGGACTAGAAGGAGGTGTAGTGTCAGGAGTGTTGGATGGACTTTGTGTGGGACTGCTCCCACCTCCAGGACAAGCAGCACGGTTATAGGGACACTCCTGTAAAATGCTTGGTTTGGGATTTGTCACACCACCTTGCGCCACTACATTTTTAGCTGGAGTTTTCTTAGTGGACTTTGTGACTTCTGATGCAGGTATTTTGTGTGTAGACTGTGGGTTAACCTCAAAACGCAGACTCTTGTTATAAGGCGTTTCATTGAAAATACTGGGGTTGGGATTTAATACCTCGTTTGCCCCAACAGGTAACCCAAGCAGGAGGCTCACACCCGTTACTCCTACGATGCTAGCCAATTGCTTCAGCAAATTGCCGTATTCAACCTTCATAAAACTTACTTGGCTTTTATTTTCACATATCACCACTATTGATTTATATCATTTTGTTACACAGAAAATCCCACAAAAGCAGTAAGATTTTTTCACCAATTGACTATCTCTATTTTTGTTTGAAAATTGAACAGGAGATAAGTATAGTATTTTATTATCAATGAGTTATTTGACTTGCCAAAGAACCCCACAGACGTTTTAATCACCTCTAAAGTTCCCAAGAATTAACAGTGATTATTTGGACTACTCAAGTAAAGATTGTAGAATCAATAAGTACACTAAGCACAGGAACTGAAGAATGCTGGAATTATACCAGTTTGAACTGTCTCAGTACTCAGAGAAAGTGCGTCTGATTCTAGATTACAAGGGTCTGGATTACCGTAAAATTGAGGTAACACCCGGAATCGGACAGGTAGAGTTATTCCGTTTGACAGGTCAACGGCAAGTGCCAGTACTAAAAGATGGAATTAGGTATATAGCAGATTCTACAGAAATAGCTAAGTATTTAGACTCGGAGTATCCCGATCGCCCCTTGCTACCAAAAAATTCCAAGCAAAGAGGTCTCACTCTATTAATAGAAGAATGGGCAGATGAGTCAATAGGGACAAAAAGTCGCAAAGCATTATTTTCTGCTATTAGCCAAAATCAGAATTTTCGCAAATCTCTACTGCCAAGCACAACACCAGATCTTCTAAAAACTGTCGTCCAAGGCGTACCTGCAGAATTGCTGCAAATTATGGGTGTAGGAGTTGGTTATACCCCTGATGTCATCAAAAGTGCGATCGCGGATTTAAAGCAAGATTTAGAAGCTCTCACCCTATTACTGGCAGATAGCCCCTATTTAACAGGAGATGAACCAACCCTAGCTGATTTTGCCGTGGCGGGTTTATCTATATTGTTGAAATTTCCCGATGGTCCTTATTTGGATTTACCAGCAACTCTGAGAGGACAAGGAGTCCCTCTATTTGCAGAAAATCCAGCTTATGAACCATTTTTTAGCTGGCGTGACAGGCTTTATGCTCAATTTCGCAAACCTCTATTAAGTTCCACTACACCAACAACACCAAGTTCACCAACTTCAATTCAAATTGAATAGCTAATGGTTAATGGCTAATGGCTAATGGCTAATGGTTAATCTCAATTAGCAATTAGCAATTAGCAATTAGCAATTTTCGCAAAATTTTTTCGCAAATTATATAGTTTGCATTTACAATGCAACATATGCAAGAAATGAAAATGTAAAAATGAGTTTGGGACAGCCATTAGGTTCAGTTATACAAGGCTCTCTCATAGGGGGATTGGAAGTAAGATTGCACCCCGATATTTCTGTGGAAGATATGCGGGTAGGTAAATTTTTGGTGGTACAAGGGGTGCGATCGCGTTTCTTCTGCATGCTCACAGATGTTTCTTTGGGAATAGCCAATCAGAGAATCACTGCTAACCCTCCTAATTGGGATGACACTTTTTTACGAGAAGTTTTAGCGGGAGGAGGTACATATGGCACAATTAACCTTGCTCCCATGCTGATGTTTACTCCGGAATCGGAAGAATCTTTTTCTCCAACTAACGGTAAATCTATCAATCCATTTGTTCCATCAACGACAGGTTTAGCATCATTTCAACCTCAAACCAGTACGACGATGGAATTGCTACCAGTAAAAACAATTCCAAGCCATTTTAGCCAAGTTTATGAGGCTTCTGTTGACGATTTTCGGCGAGTATTTGGTTGGGAAGATGACCCCCAGAGGAAAAACTTTTCCATGGGCAGACCACTCGATATGGATGTGCCAGTTTGTATCGATTTAAACAGATTTGTAGAAAGGAGTAACGGTGTTTTTGGTAAATCGGGTACTGGAAAATCCTTTTTGACAAGGTTACTTTTGGCTGGAACAATCCGTAAAGGCGCAGCAGTCAATTTGATTTTTGATATGCACTCCGAATATGGCTGGGAAGCTGTTTCGGAAGGCAAACAATTTAGTACTGTCAAAGGTTTAAAGCAGCTATTTCCCTCAAAAGTAGAGGTTTATACTCTCGATCCAGAATCAACCAAGCGTCGGGGAGTTCCTCACGCACAAGAACTTTATTTGAGTTACGAACAAATTGAAGTTGAAGACGTAAAGTTATGCGCTAGAGATTTAGGGCTCTCCGAAGCCAGTATCGATAACGCGAACATTCTCTACGCTGAGTTTGGCAAGTCTTGGATTCTTCAGTTGTTAAATATGACAAATGAGGAAATAAAGATGTTTTGTGAGGAAAAGCGGGGACACCAGGGTTCCATTACTGCTTTGCAGCGAAAACTTCTACGACTGGATAACTTAAAGTATATGCGTGCTGCCTGCCCTCAGAACTATGTCAATCAGATGTTACGTTCTTTGGAAGCAGGTAAAAACATTGTGGTGGAGTTTGGTTCCCAGGCGGATATGCTTTCCTATATGTTAGTCACTAACATGATTACCCGTCGGATTCACCAACACTATGTAAGTAAGGCAGAAAAGTTTTTACAGTCAAAAAATCCCCTCGATAAACCGACCCAACTGATGATTACCATTGAGGAAGCACACCGCTTTCTAGACCCTGCGACCGTACAAAGTACTATTTTTGGTACGATCGCTCGGGAAATGCGTAAGTATTTTGTCACCCTTTTAGTAGTCGATCAACGCCCATCGGGTATAGACAATGAAGTGATGTCTCAGATTGGAACTCGGATCACCGCTTTGTTAAATGATGAAAAAGATATAGACGCAATTTTTACTGGTGTTTCCGGTGCTGGTAGTTTGAAGTCAGTTTTGGCAAAGTTGGATTCAAAGCAACAAGCTTTGGTTCTCGGTCATGCTGTTCCCATGCCAGTTGTCGTGCGGACTCGTCCCTATGATGCCAAATTCTATGAGGAAATTGGTGATACCGATTGGGAAGAAAAGCCGGATGCAGAAGTTTTTGCTGCGGCTGAACTTGCTAAAGCAGATCTGGGTTTTTAGAAGCAATGGCTGAGCCCAGTATTGATTTTTATACTACTCATGTAGTATATTGTATTATAATAAAAGCCTGAATGGTTGATAAGAGGTGCGGTCAACTGACATACTCTCTTCTCGCCATCAGGCGTAGGGCAGGCAGTGTCAGTCCTACAACAATTGGGAACTTTAGAGGATCGGCAAGCAGGAACAAGATCTTTTCATCTGTATTAGGAATGAGCTATAATGAAAAAGAAAGACTTATTAAAAAATTTGTAGGGGCAGTTTACATTGAGCGAGTTAGGGATTTGAGCAAAAACCAAAAGCGCTTTGATGTAAAAAACCTGTTGAAGAGTGTGTTGTAAGGGTTACCAGTAAATAAAGATTATGTTCGGGTTTGTCCTTGGAAAGAAGCAAAGAACCACAGTAATTGCGGGCGATCGCTGTACGGGCTTATTGAAGGAGACCTTGCATAATGCTAAAAAAGGTAACTTCACTCTGAAAACGCATTCTGACTAACAGATGTTTGTAATGATTGTCATGTACCTTAATAGAGAAAGGTTCGACGCCCAACTCTGTTTCTTGTGATGGTAGGTATTTGTGAAATAGAGGAAGTAACTACCAATTGTTAAATCTCTATTTCCAATTTTGAGATTTCGTGACATCCCTCCATAATAGGAAGCGATTCAGTTCGGTTATCCGGCTATTGGAGGAAGACCGGAAGGGGGGTTTTAGCGTCATTATAAATATATGAAAAATAATGTCAGAGTTTTCGTGTAACCAAAACGTTTTGTTTTATAATTGAAAGATTTAACTCCAGTACTTTACGTTCGACAAAAACTGTCGTACCATAATGTAAGTAAAACTCATATCGACTTCATATTATATCCGTTGCCGCCAGCGACTAACAGACAAAAGAATTCTTGATAATTACGAGAATGCTTAAGAGCGCTTCCAAAATGTGGAAAAGATGGGGAACTTACCTTAAGGGATGACCGTCACCACAAAACCTGTATATAACAGTTTGTTATTGGTAGTTTCCTGCATACGTAATAAGGAGTGCATTGCAATCCCCTTTTGTCTTCATTATTTATTAACTTTGTTTACGGAATAGAGGAAAACGCACCGATGCCTACAGTTGATGCCCAAACCGAAAACCTAAACGCCAAATTCACGGCTGATATGGTGCGAACCTATCTGCGCGAGATTGGTCGTGTACCATTGTTAACCCGTGAGCAAGAAATTGTCTTCGGGAAGCAGGTACAACAAATGATGACGCTTGTCGAAGCGAAAGAAGCTTTAGAGAAAAAACTGCGTCACGAAGCAACATTACAAGAGTGGGCTGCTCATGTCCGCAAGTCAGAAGCTGAGGTTAAGCAAGTTGTTCACCAAGGCAAACGGGCTAAGCAGAAGATGATTGAGGCGAATTTACGCCTAGTGGTTGCTATTGCTAAAAAATACCAGAAGCGGAATATGGAGTTTCTGGATCTGATCCAAGAAGGGACTCTAGGATTGGAGCGAGGTGTAGAGAAATTCGATCCAACGCGGGGTTATAAGTTCTCAACCTACGCCTACTGGTGGATTCGTCAAGCAATTACAAGAGCGATCGCCCAACAAGGTCGTACTATTCGCTTACCCATCCACATTACAGAAAAACTGAACAAGATCAAGAAAGTGCAGAGGGAACTTGCACAAAAACTGGGAAGATCTCCCTCTCCTGCTGAAATTGCCAAAGAACTCGAATTAGAACCCGCGCAAATTCGAGAGTATTTAAATATGGCGCGTCAGCCTGTGTCTTTAGACGTAAAAGTTGGCGACAACCAAGACACTGAATTACAAGAGATGCTCGAAGATGAAGGTCCATCACCAGAGTATTACACCACTCAGGAATTCTTGCGCCAAGACTTGAACAATATGCTTGCAGAACTGACTCCTCAGCAGAGAGAAGTTCTCGCCCTGCGCTTTGGCTTAGTTGATGGGAACGAAATGTCTTTGGCTAAGGTTGGCGAACGCCTTAACCTCAGCCGGGAACGGGTTCGTCAGTTAGAGCATCAAGCTCTGGCTCACCTGCGCCGTCGCCGCGCTAACGTTAAAGAATATGTTGCTAGCTAGTCACTGACTGCATTCATTCCATAAGTTGCAAAAAAGAATCCTGGCTTCCTCAAAGAAGTCGGGGTTCTGAACCAACTAAACAATCGATCCATTAGTAGTATGCCTCCTGACTTAGGAGGTTATTTTTTATTCATAAAAACTTTAACATATACTCAATTCTAAGCTTTACAAATTTAGCTTTTTATGCAATTTATGAAATCTAGGGCGTATTTTTAAACTTTGATAGATACTACCCTATTTAATATTTGAAAAATCCAATATTTTTATATATTTCCTTATCTATCAGTACTCATAAGGAATAAGGAAAGAAATTGGAAAAATTTCTGGTTCTTATCCGGAATTCATAAATTTGCTTTTGTAGTTCCTCTTGTCCAGAGCACACTACCACATATGGTCTACAACAGTAGAAGTAGGATGAGCTAAAGATGGATACTTAAAATTAACAATCCAAAAAAAGTAGTAATTTAATTCTTTACTAGAGGATTTTTCAGAAAAATACAAATCCAACTATTGGCGGAGACAAACAAATTACGACTCAAGTACGTTAAATATAAGTCACAGAACATCAAGACACGATTGTAAACTTTAGTAGGCAAGTAGGGTGCCTAAAAATATGAAACAGCACTTTCCTTTACGTCAGATGGGATTTCCCCTTGTTGGCTTAGTTCTCATGCTTGGCACCTTCGCCAGCCAAACTAAAGCAGCATTCAGTAACGATTTTACTCCGGTTAAAGTAACAAATAATTTACAACAAGTCAATGCTCTTGGTCTTGGTACACCAAGCACCAATTCTCAAAGATTGGTAAAAAACTCTACATCTGCA
Organism: Tolypothrix bouteillei VB521301; assembly: GCF_000760695.4. GTDB lineage: Bacteria > Cyanobacteriota > Cyanobacteriia > Cyanobacteriales > Nostocaceae > Scytonema > Scytonema bouteillei_A. The sequence goes on from NZ_JHEG04000001.1 coordinate 1,224,615, forward strand.
TTGAGTAGAGCAAAAATTCCTCAAAAGGATGGTATTTACCTTTATGGTGAATCACCAAAACCAAGTCAACTCGGACAGGGTTACATTGTGTTTGAAAAGCAACAGGGTAAAGTGTTAGGCGCTTTATATATGCCTCACTCGGAATTTAGTTGTTTTAACGGTACTCTTGACTCCAGAGGTGAGTTGGCAATGACTGTAACTGGTTACCCCGGTGACAAAAACCCGGCTCAAATAGCGACTAGCAGTAGCGTACCTCGTCTGATAGATGATGAAGTTACCACTTATGACCACTCAATCGCACTACAAACATATCATCCACTAAACGCAAGTGCAGACGATCGCAGAATTTTGCAAATGTGCAAAAATCAATTATGAATGGTAGTTATTCATAATTCACAATTCATAATTCATAATTAATACTCGATTCCTGGCTGTGCTTTAATGCCTCGATCCCGAAAAGGGTGTTTGACTAACGTCATTTCCGTCACGAGATCTGCTTGTTCAATTAATGCCTGAGGCGCACCTCTACCAGTCAGAATAACATGGGTGTCATAAGGCTTTTGTTCTAATCCTGCCAAAACCTCTTCAGTTCTTAAATAACCTAGTTTTAGAGCAATATTGATCTCATCTAACAAAATTAACTTATAATTTGGGTTGCAAATGTACTCTAGTGCTTTTTGCCAAGCCGCAACCGCTTTTTCAATATCACGATCGCGGTCTTGAGTTTCCCAGGTAAAGCCTTCGCCTAAAGCGTGGAATTCTAGCAAATCTCCCTGCCAAATGCCGAGCACGTTTTTCTCAGCAGGTTCCCAAGCTCCTTTGATAAATTGAATAATCGCCACTTTATAACCATGGCCCAGCGATCGCAACACCATTCCCAATGCAGCTGTTGTCTTACCCTTGCCATTCCCAGTATTAATAATAATTAATCCTTTTTCGGTTGACGCTTGAGCAACTCTTTGTTCTTGAATTTCTTTACGTCGCTGCATCTTTTTACGATACTGCTCTGGTGTTAGGGAAGAATTTTCTCCTACAGAAACATTACTGGTTGTTTCCCAAGTTTCATTAGTTGCCATAGCGATCGCCTTGAAATTGTGACTACATTTTATCGAAAGGATGGGAACATTGTGCTGAATTACAAATTTTCCTTAGCTGGTTTTGCAATGCCACTACGGACTAAACTCGCTTCAAGTTCCTTAATAAATTTCAAATCTTTTTCTGGTAAAGACTGATATCCATCCAGAGAGTGTTGTTTTTCTAGAAACGCAAATGCTTGTCGAAATTGCTCCGGGCTTGTTTCAATCGGCGAGTCAAAGTGACAAGAAATTATCCTGTGAATATCCCAAGTAGCAACTTTATCAGCCCAATGGAGAACTTGTTTTGGTGCTTGAGGAAGAATTAGGGTTTGTAAAATGGGTGCTACAAAGGGACGCCCCCCACTTTGCAAAGCATCGAAGGAATACTTCCAGTTTTCTTGCCATTGAAAGGGAAAAAAACCAAAATATGCCTTTGCAGATCGATCTGGTGCTTTAAAAGCATCGCGTACCATCTTTCCCAATTCCAACATTTTCAAATCGCTGGGACGAAAGTAAATAGCAAACAATGAAATGCGTTGCCATCCCTTACGGCGATTTGTTTCGTTGTTCTCAATCGCTTCAAGTGCGCTGTCTTTGGCATGAAATAGCAGGGGATATGGATCTAACTGGACGATGGCGGGCGGATCTTCGGGTACTGAAAGTATAGTATCGGTCAAGAGTAGGGTACGCGATCGCTTGTGAAAGAGAGCAACTTCTACAAAAGAACCCCTTCCCAAGTTGATATCCAATACAGCACAATCAAAGTCATCAGCAAAGGGAAGTTCACTGCTATTTTCCGGAATGATGTAAGTTCTTTTAGAAGGAAAGCCAAGCCAACTCAAAGGTAGGTTGACTGGAAAACTCCACTGATGGGGAGAAACAAAGACTTGGGCTTGAGGGAAGCGACGGGCAAAGGGACCAACAAAAACCTTATGCTCCAAACCAGAACTGGTTGGCAGGATGATATACTTAACATCACCATGCTTTGCAACTACTTCCTTGAGCAAACGGATACACTCAGGAGTTGGGGCAACAGGGGCATAAATGAGAAGACCACCACCAGAAAGCTTTACAACAGTCATGCGGATCGGGACAACAGTGTAGAGAATGCCCTGAACTTGCTCGAATGTCCAGATAGTTCCCTCAACGACTTCCCTACAGAGTGTGCGCCTCCTACCATAGGGATAAAGCGGTACAACTGGCCAGAACGGCCATGACCAATCTTTTGGATTGGATAAGGAATGCATTTTTTGCTCCTGTAGCACTTCACTAAGAATAAATATAATAATTACTTTGTACGACTCTCAACCAATCTCACCTCTATCTTTCTCCAGAAGAGTATTTAAAAGCTGAAAAATTTAGTTTCATGAAACATGAATATATCTAAGGGCAAATCTACGCAACGTCACGAGCATTGCTTGCTCGTGAAACAATTACCACTAATCTCATAGCCCTTCTTCGTGAGAAGTTCTCAACTACAGCTATATTCAGGTTATCGTAAGTTCGATAAAGCTTAACCTCCGAGCCTCTTAAAACGAGAGGGGGAGAGTAACGTTAAACCAAGTGAAAAAGATTACCTTTGCTTTGACAGAGCAGGCTTCAATCGGTAACTTTATCGGTAACTTCTATTTCTGGTATCGTTTCTTTTGGCGTCGCTTCTTTTGGAGTTGCTTCTTTTGTAACAACCTCAGGTTTCAGTATCTCTTCCGGTAAATTTTCTTTGATTCTCCGAATTGGCAAGTTGGCAATCAGAGCAGTTGTCCGTTGATTGCTTTCGAGGGAAAACTCCAATCCATCTTTGTCAATTTCTACATAACGGCAGACAATTTCTAAAATCTCTTGCCGCATTTTTTCTAAGATTTGGGGGCTGAGGTCAGCGCGATCGTGAGCTATAACTAATTGCAGACGACGTTTAACCTGAGTGCGACTGGTGTCAGCACTGCGCGAAAAAAGTTTTTCTAAAAGTTCGACAATCATTGCGGCTAGAAGGGCAGACAGTTGGAAAGTTAAACGATCTTTGTTCGGAACAACTTCTTCAGACGAGAAAAGAGGTTGTCGCGATCTGAATCTAAATCGAGAAATTCGATTGATTCTCCTTCCAATCTGCGAGCAATGTTATCAAAAGCTGTGGCAGCCAAAGAAGAATTCTCCGACAGTACTAAAGGTTCGCCGCGATTGGTAGAGACTATGACGCGTTCGTCATCAGGAACTACCCCAATTAAGGGAATAGCTAAAAGTTCTTGAACGTCTTGAACGGACATCATATCATTTGCCCGTACCATTGCCGGTCTGATACGGTTGATAATGAGATGAGTTTTCTTAATACCTTGTGCCTCTAGTAACCCCACAACCCTGTCAGCATCACGGACTGAGGCTATTTCTGGTGTGGATACCACTAAAGCTTCTTTTGCTGGGGCGATCGCATTTTTAAACCCCATCTCAATTCCGGCTGGGCTATCAATCAAAACGTACTCATACTTCTGTGCCAGCGCATTTACCAAAAGCTTCATTTGGTCGGGAGTGACAGCATCTTTGGTACGATTTTGTGCTGCAGGTAACAGAACTAGATTGGGTTGACGTTTGTCTTTGACTAAAGCTTGCTCCAGACGACATTCTCTAGCCAAAACTTCAACTGCAGTGTATACTATTCGATTTTCTAGTCCTAGTAGCAAATCCAAATTTCTCAAACCAAAATCCGCGTCAACTAAAGCTACTTGACGTCCCATTTTGGCTAAAGCCATACCCAGATTTGCTGTTACCGTGGTTTTACCCACCCCTCCTTTTCCAGAGGTAACGACAATAATGCGAGTCATGATGGAAATGCGCTCGATTGGTGATTAAAAATATACAACAAAAACAAGGATGAAATAGGAACTGGGGACTGGGGACTGGTAATTGAGAACTGGAAAATTATTAATCCCCAATCCCATTTTCATCCCTCATCCTTTTTTTGGCTGAGCCTACTTAATAAGATTTTAGAGAAATCCGTAGACCGAGCGATGCGAATTCCTTCTGATGTGACATAAGCCACTTCAGGATAATACTGAGTCGGAGATTTTTCCGGTGCTCTAGCCACGGCATCCGCTATCCGCAATTGGGTTGGCTCCATTTGTAAAGCCATAATCAAACAATCGCGATCGCCACTAGAACCTGCATGAGTAATTCCACGCAGGCGACCCCACACGAGAATATCCCCATCTGCAATTACAATACCACCTGGGTTTAAATCTCCTAAAAGAATAATATGACCTGGGTGGCGAATTTCCTCTCCTGAACGAACGGTTTTTTCTAAATAGAGAGGCTCCACTAGAGGTAGCTTAGTTGGTTTGGGTTCCGAACGAAGCGTTTTTGTAGGTTGTATTTGTTCTACAGAGTAGCCTGCAGTCGCAGCAGCAATAGCAGTTTGGCGGCGACTGGTGGAAATAAATTTTAGATGAACTTGATATTGAGCTAAACTCTCAGCCAGTTCTTGTAGTTGTCTGCCATCTAACAATCGATCTTGCGCTTCTAAATACACGGGAGTATTTGGTGAGAAAGAGCGATTGCAAGCTAAAAGTCGTAATTTCATCTGTTGCCAGATATCAGTCCAATTGTATTCTGAAGAAGGCACTTGGGATTCTGTTGGTAAAATTAATAACAGCCTTTCTTTATCACTTTTCAGTTGGACTTGAATATTTGGATTTACCGTATTTTCTAGAGACGACAATTCATCCAAATCTATAGTGAGTGGCTCGGGTTTGGATTCAGCATTGATAGGAACAACATTTGACTCCAAATCGGTAAGAATAGAATCAGAGACTGTCTCAGGAAGAACATTTTTTTCTAAATCAGCCGCAACAGAATTCGGATCTACATCCACAACTGTCGGTTGTGATTCTTCATCAGAAGTTACAACATGTGACGCTGTTTCAGCAACAGCAGAAGGTGACTTTTCACTGGTACTGACAGAAATCACTTCCGCACTGCCCTCTACAGAATTTGATTTTAAATACACGAGAACAGAATTGACTTCTGATTCGGGGAGGATAGGATTTTCTTCTGCATTAAAGTAAGTAGCCATTGACTTTACATTTTAAATATTGTTAGTAAATACTTGTTAGTCAATAGTAGTTAGTGGTAAAAACTACTAACCACTAACTACTAACCACTAACTACTAACTGCTTTTAATCTTTGATAAACCGTTGCTAAAGCACGGGCATCGCCCACATTTCCGGGAAATAATACCACTGGTAAATCGGGAAACTGAGGGTGATCTGATGGAGTTTTCACCATTGAACAACCAGCTAGAATTTGACCGAGCAAACGTGCTGAAGTCAAAGCTAAACCAGTACTTAAAACATCATTAGAAGTAATGCCACCCTTGCTAATTAAAAATCCAATATCTGATGGTAGATGCCGTACAATATCCATTAATAAAGCTGAAACCTTCAGACCAAATTGCAATCTAGTTTCCACATTTTCAAATGTTAGCTCTTGACGACTGGTATAAATTACTGGTGTCTTATGAGCCTCATGTGCTGCTTTAACACTGTCAACAACCTTGATTAGCAGTGTAGCAGATTCATCTACGCTTGCATTCACCAGTTGGGAAACATCAACTTCTATACCTTCTGTTCCTTCTTCTTGCAAGAGCATCTTTAGTTGCTCGGTTGTTTTCTTAACGTGTGAGCCTACGAGCGCTACGCCCGGTTTACCCCCTCTGACATACTGTGCCATATTTTCTGCTGCAATAGGTTGGGGAGGCAATTCTGCCAAAGCTGTTAAAATGCTGGCAGCACTGCGAAACAAAAACCTTTTTCCTTGGCTTGCTGCTGCTAGTACGTCTCGTGCAAAACGGTTAAGATCTGTTTGAGTTTCTCCGTCTACAACCACACACCGATTCTGGCTGAGTTGCATCAAGCGTTCCAAACTTCCCTCTCGAATATCCGCAAGTAAAAAGCGTTCTACTGACTCCTCGCTAATACGTCCTGTCGTCTTTTCTTCTACGTACTTGGGTAAATAACTATATTGGTAGGCAAAAACTGAATCGCGTGCAAACTCAGTTTCATGGACGGGGGTTGGAACACCATTGACGATCAAATAATGTACGCTGTCACGCGTGATACGTCCGCCCTCAAAAAACGCAGGTACAAGGAAATGAGCATCAAAAGGACCGAGTTCTTCAGCAATGACATCGGTTTCAATGGGATAATGTCCCCGTAAAGTGGAATCAGAACGACTGACGATCAGAAAATCATGAATTTCTTCAGCTTCGATAGCTAGCTTCAGGTTATGGCAAACTTCCCGAGTCACCGACGCTGCTTTATCTGCGGGGAGAGACCTTGTGTTAGTTAGTACAAAGAAAATCGGGGAATCGTCTTGTAATCCCAAGCGCAGAGTATCTACATCCCAGTGCATGAGCAGTAAGCAACTGTGAACTGTTTGAGAACCTGTGGGGTCGTCATCCAGGACAATGATTTTTGGTTTTGTGGTCATATTCATGTCACCTACTCCTCACTTAGTGGGGAGACTGCAATTTTCTGATTTCTGCTTGGACATCAAGGGCAATTTGCAACGACTGATTGAGAAATTGAGCGTATTCGCTAGCTTGAGCGCTCAGTTGCAAAGTTTGCACGTTCGTTAAATTATTAACAAATAGCTCTTGGTTGTTAGCAAGCAGCTTTTTATTATCTCGCAAAATTCGTTCCGTTTTCAAAGCCCGGACTAAATCTTCTCTAATAAGTTGTAAAGCGGCGAGCGCTTTCTCTCTATCGTTAAAATGGGTGTCATTGCCCGAGGTTGTGAGTTGGTCGTGAATATCTATCGCTTTGATAACAGAATGATACTTATCAACTTCATCTAAAAGTGTTGTTAATGTTTTTGGACAGGTAAAACGTCGCCAAACCCACCGCCCGATGGCTACAGTCACGGGTACTAAAATTAACAAGAGTAGCCCTAGAGGGATCGAGGAACCAAAGATAGGCAAAATAATAAATGCGTAAATTCCACCGACAACAATCGGTGTGAGAGCGAGTGCTACTATCATTTCATTTATAAGAAAACCCAATCGCTTCTCGCGATCGTTCATAATAGAAGGTCGAAACACGTCATCTGGGTCTAACCCAATCAAGCGTCTTAGTTCGCCCTTCGTAATTTCCAAGCCCATTAAATCTGGCTGCACAGATTATTACTCCTGTTATACCGCCATATACGTATTTATAGTATTTTAGAAATGCGATCGCTGAAAAACACAGCGATCGTCAAGGTATGTCCAAGTCAAGCTCTATGTCCTGGGCGATTCAGAGGAGTGGCGCTCTAGAAGACTGCATCATGAGAAATTTTGCAATATTTTTGGATTTGGAAATTCTCAATCCAGTATTTGTTAAAAATTATACTTTATTTAAGTTTACCTTACTGCGTAATTCATCCTTGATTCGGTTGAGGATAGAACTTTCATCAAGGTCTGCCAAAATTTTCCCAATCACAGCTTTAGGTCCGCTCGCTCCCCATGATGCTCCATTAGCTAAATATGCTTTGGTGACTTGCCCTATGGCGTAAGAAGAAACACCTGCAACCCCTGCTTGCGTTAAAGCTACAGATAAATAGGGACCGAGGGAAATACCACCAGTTGCAGGTGCAGATAGTCCAAGCAGTGTTTTGAGGGAACTTAAACCCAAGTTTGCCAGTAATTCGCTCGCCGTAATGCCACCCATCCCCAAGGCAATTTGTTTGAGTAAGTTGACCGCGCCTGTTTCTGTCATGGGAATGCTGTATAGTTTTGATAAACCCATAATGAGAGCAACATCAATGACTGCTCCACTCAAAAAATCTACTACCGTGACCGGATTGAGTGCGATCGCAATTGCCTTTGTCATGACTGACTTCCAAATAAGTTGATTGGCGGCTTCAGCACGAATTTTGAGCTTGCGCTGCACCAATTGTTCGTTCACAGTGTCAGCAAAAATCATTGTGTTAAGAGCAACTAAAGCTTTTCCTTCACGTTGCAAAACTTCCAAAATTTTCAATTTGAGTTCCTCAATTTGAGCAGTTCCCGAGCGTAACTGTACGCCACGAGTGCCATCGGGACGTTTAACCATCGTCCTCACGATGGGCGATGCTGCTGCCATCACAATTTCATCTGGTGAAAGAAGTTCTCTTACCCTCTCATTCCGAATTTTTTCATAAATTGCCATTCGGTCTGCTTCTGGGTACTGGTCTACTTTATTAAACACCAGCAAAATCGGCTTACCCACCTCGCGCAACTGAGAAAGGGCTTCGTGTTCGACTTTGGTCATATCACCGGAAATCACAAACAGAATTAAATCCGCTTGTTTTGCGATCTGTTCTGCTAGTGCTGCACGGGTATCACCATCAACTTCGTCTAAACCGGGAGTGTCAATTAATTGGACTTGAGATTGACCTATTCCAGGTAAAGTGACTCGCAAAGCGTGTTCTGTTTTGCCAATTTCTTCCGAAGAAAAGCTCCAGTCTACTGTTTGAGTATTGCGCGTGACACCGTGTAAGGGACCTGTTTCAAAGACTGTTTGTCCTACCAATGCGTTCAGTAAAGAGGATTTACCGCGTCCAACCAAGCCAAAAGCTGCTATTTGAACGACCATGCGTTCTAGTTTTCCCAACATGGTTTCTAAGTCAGCAATTTCTGTTTCTAGCCCTTCTTGTTCTTGAGGGGTAAGGTCGAGATGGTTGACCAAATTTTGTAGTGCTGTTTGTGCTTGTTTGTAGTTGAGTTCTGCTTGAATGTCTTCAAAGGTGAAAATAGCACTATCTAGTTCTTCTTCCCATTGGGGAGAGTTATCCGTACTGGATGAACCACCGCTAGGTTCGGGTAGGGGTAATGTCGAAGCCATATCAATTTTGGATTTTAGATTTTAGGTTTTAAATTTTAGATTTTAGATTTTTATATGCTCTGCCTTCCATCGTAGTCACTTTTGGTTCTAAGCTGCCCTTGCATATAATTTCTATATTCTAAGATTTTGGAAAAACTGAGTAAAACCCTCTCCCTCTCTCCCACTCCCCCCTTCTCCCCCTCAGCCAGCATGAGAAACTTAAATACCTCACAACTTAGAGTGAGATGTAAAAGTAGGGTTCACCACTGGTAACTGGTCACTAGTTACCAGTCACTGTTAGCCAATGTCCAACAAAACATCCTAAACTGAAGAATGCATCTGTAGCAGTAAGATATAGACGAAATCACTTGTGCGAAAAATAGTTATTGCCGGTAACTGGAAAATGTATAAAACCCAGGCAGAATCCGAAGATTTTTTAAGAGGATTCTTGCCTGCTTTGGACGCAACCCCTGATGAGCGAGAAGTGGTTTTGTGCGTCCCCTTCACTGACTTAAGCGCTTTGTCTAAAAATTTACATGGCAGTCGAGTACAATTGGGGGCGCAAAATATCCACTGGGAGGAATTTGGAGCCTACACGGGTGAAATCTCCGGACCTATGCTGGCTGAAATTGGGGTACGTTATGTTGTTGTCGGTCATAGCGAACGGCGACAATATTTTGGGGAAACGGATGAAACCGTTAATCTCCGCCTTAAAGCAGCTCAACGCTTTGGTTTAACCCCAATTCTTTGTGTGGGTGAAACCAAACAACAACGAGATGCGGGGGAAACAGAATCGCTGATTACGAACCAAATAAAAACAGATTTGGTGGATGTGAATCAGGAGAATTTGGTGATTGCTTATGAACCCATTTGGGCGATCGGCACTGGCGATACTTGTGAATGCAAGGAAGCCAATCGTGTCACAGGCTTAATTCGCAGCTTGTTGAGCAATCCTGATGTACCAATTCAGTATGGCGGCTCTGTAAAGCCAAATCTTATCGATGAAATCATGGCTGAACCGGAGATTGATGGGGTTTTAGTGGGGGGAGCAAGTCTTGAACCCGCAAGCTTTGCTCGAATTGTTAACTATCAGTAAATTGATGCTTTAAGGGGTTAGGGGGTTCGTTGTTTTTTCTTGTTCCCAGCTAGAAGTTGGGAATGCAATCAGTGCGGCTCTGCTTTCTATCAATATTTTTATATATTGAAGAGGCAGAGCCTCCAAATAAGAGCGTTACTAGGCTGAGCCTGGTAACGAGGAATACTGACACTAAGCACAGCATAATTTTCTGACCCCTTAGTCCCTAGCTTCCGATTCCCAATCTCTACCCGCTCCGAAAAACCTATACAGAACTAGTCAACTATAGACAAAGCTGTACAAAGTCGGAACGTGCAGACTAAGACCTTCGAGGTCTACGATTTTTGAGTCATGACACCTGAATGTGAACGCCAGCATTATGCACTGTCGGAAGTGGTTAAGTAATCAGTAAACAGGTTTATAGCTGTAGTGCCACTTCCTCAAAAAGCTCTTAAATCATTGTCGAGGCAAACTTTACTTAGTAATAAAGATGGCAGAATATGTCAAACTACGTTTTTCTTATCGACAAAAACAAAACTCCACTGAACCCAGTACATCCAGCACAAGCACGGAAATTATTAGATTCTGGTAAAGCTGCTGTGTTTCGTAGATATCCATTTACTTTGATACTCAAACGAGTCATTGAAAATCCAAATGTATACCCTCTCATTCTCAAAATAGATCCAGGCTCGAAATTTACGGGTATCGCTTTGGTTACTAACCAAGGAAACGTCATTTGGGGAATGGAGTTGCAGCACCGTGGTCAACAAATCAAAGATGCTCTAGAACATCGTAGAGCAGTGCGTAGAGGACGTAGAAGTCGTAATACCAGGTACCGGCAAGCCAGATTTCTTAATCGCAAACGCCCTGATGGATGGTTGGCTCCATCTTTGAGGCATCGTGTTATTACCAGCGAAACTTGGGTAAAGCGTCTTCAAAAGTTCGCGCCAATTGGTTCCATCGTTCAGGAGTTAGTGAAGTTTGATACTCAAGCAATTCAAAATCCAGAGATCTCTGGGGCGGAATACCAGCAGGGGACTTTGCATGGTTATGAATGTCGTGAATATCTCTTAGAAAAGTGGAATCGTCAGTGCGCTTATTGCGGAATCAAAGATGTTCCGTTAGAGATTGAGCATATTCAACCAAAGTCGGCATGTGGTTCAGACCGGATATCTAATCTTTGCTTAGCTTGTCACAAGTGCAATCAGCGTAAAGGCAGCAAAGATATTCAAGAATTTCTCAAAGGTAAGCCAGATGTCCTAAATCGAGTATTGCGACAAGCTAAAACACCGCTAAAAGATGCTGCTTGTGTAAATTCAACAAGGTGGTCACTGCTCAACACTCTTAAACAGACAGGATTGCCAGTTAAAACAGGAACTGGAGGTCAAACCAAGTTCAACCGGATTCGATTTGACTTACCAAAAGCACACTGGATTGATGCAGCCTGTGTTGGTGAGTGCAGTGCTGTAGACGGGTTTCCCGTCGCAGGCAACTGCCGAACCCGTAAGGGTATCGTCGAAACCATCAAACTTGTTACCACTAAAATTTTGAAGGTAAGAGCAACTGGTTTTGGTGGTAGACAGCGATGTCAGACAGATCAGTTTGGTTATCCACAAAAACATCGTCCATTACGTCCAATACTTGGTTTTTCAACTGGTGACATTGTTCGTGCCTCGGTTCCAAAAGGTAAGTACGCCGGGACTTTCACGGCGCGAGTCTGTCCTATGTCGCATGGTTACGGTGAGTTTGTTATTGACAAGAAACGGAGGTCAATTAAGTTGAACTACTTAACGCCTGTTCACAGAAGGGACGGTTACGACTACGCGTGAACCTGTACAAAATGACCAGACTTTTACAAAGATGTATAGCAATCAAGTTACAGTTTCTACCCCCAAATTATGACAAACGAGTTGATCGTTAGAGAACGCTGTTTTCAGTGGGGACAGCGAACTTACTTAATGGGCGTTTTAAATGTCACACCAGATAGCTTTAGCGATGGTGGCGATTTTTATACGCTCTCTGCTGCTGTAGCAAAAGCACGGGCTATGGTAGCAAGTGGTGTGGATATTATCGATATTGGCGGTCAGTCTACTCGACCCGGAGCAGAGCAAATTTCTCTGAATGAAGAAATTAGTCGTGTCTTGCCAGTTTTGCGCTTGTTACGAAGGGAGCTACAAGTTCCTATTTCTGTGGATACCACGAGGGCAGTTGTAGCAAAGGCAGCTGTGGAAGAAGGAGCAGACATAGTAAATGATATTTCTGGTGGTACTTTTGACCCAGAAATGTTGCCAACTGTGGGTAGTTTAAATGTGCCTATTATACTGATGCATATCCGGGGAAATCCACAGAATATGCAAAAACTAACTGATTATCAGGATGTGATGGGGGAGATTTTAAGTTTTCTGACACAGCAAATTGCTGCTGCAACGGCTTGTGGTATCGATCGCCAAAAAATTATTATCGATCCGGGCATTGGCTTCGCTAAAAATTACGAGCACAATTTAGAAATTTTGCGCCGCTTGCCGGAATTGCGTCAACTTAACTGCCCTATCTTAGTAGGAGCGTCCCGTAAAAGTTTTATTGGTCGAATTCTCAACCAAAGCGCTCCGAAAGCAAGAGTCTGGGGAACGGCGGCGGCGTGCTGTGCTGCAATCTTTAATGGAGCAGATCTTCTCCGAGTGCATGATGTGACAGAGATGCGTGACGTTTCATTGGTTGCTGATGCTATCTTTCGGCAATCGCAAATTGAGCCGCGATAAGGCTTTAGCCTTTAAGTTTCGCTTATCGCTTTAGGTAGAACCATTACCATTTTCAGCTTTCTTGCCTTTTTCCTCATAGAGACTCTCAGATATCAAATCCATCATTTCGCCACCTTTACCTGGATCGACGAAGACGACTTTGGCATTTTCGCTTTCACCGAGTCTGTAGCTGGCATTGATATAATCTTGAGCGACAAGATAGCGCAAGATTTCCTTACTTTCTGGACTAGCACGCAAAGCATCAGAGATAATTTGCATAGAAGCTTTAGCTCCTTCTGCTTTCTCAATAGCTGCTTGCCGCGCTCCTTCAGCCTCTTTAACTGCAGCATCTTTCCTGATTTCAGCTGCTTTCTGTTCTTCCAATGACCTCTGGACGCTTTCTGGAGGAGTAATCCTTTGAATATCTACTCTTATAATCTCAATTCCCCAACCGGGCTGCACTACTTCTTTCGTTGCTGGATCTACTATCTTTCTCGTTGCATCAGTTAACTGTTTCTTAATCTCTTCACGCAAAGAACTTCCAGAAGTGTTAGCGTACTGTAAAGTATTTTGAGCAATAACCTCTCGGATAGTTGTTGTAGCTAGCTGGGTGAGAGCGCCTTGAAGATCGTCTACATTGTAGTAGCTATCGCCCATATCTTTGATTTTCCAAAACACTACAGCATCGACTTCTAAATAAACGTTATCCTTAGTTATGATATTTTGAGGTTTGATATCTAAAAACTGCTCTCTTGTTGTGTCCTCCATCACTATTTGATCGACTAGAGGCACAATAAAGTTCAAACCAGGACTGAGTTTTCGGTGTTGCTTCCCTAAACGTTCGACTAAGGCTTCATTTCCCTGGCTGATTAGTTTTGCAGATCCTAATGCGTACCCTATAAGCACTAAGACTATTGCAATAATTGGTTCCATGTAATCTCCTAACTAAGTGTTTGGTAGAATTTATTATAATGACACACTACTATGATGATGCCCTAAATTTAGGATATTCTCTCAGAATGAGTATGTTGTTATCACAAATCGTATGAATAAGCAAGCTTTTTTCAATTAAATACAAAAAGTTACAGTAACTTCTTTTGGCTGAGAGCCCCGAGTTCTCGAATAAGTCGGGGATCTGTTAAGCCCTAGCTGTAGGACATCGCTATTAAATCACTAAGTGGTTTCGCTTGCAAGTATTTTATTTGTCCGTAACTTTACTTAATATAATTGCGCTCGAGACTCCCTTCTACCCAAGGTTTGATACTGGTAGGTAATTCAGAAACAAGACGCAATGGTAACTCAGAAGTAGAAAGAAACTGTGCGTAAGCTGGAGTCAAAAATTCTCGGTAAGTTCTTGCTTCTGGTGTCAGTTGTTTGACAAACGCTAAACTCACACCTTGGGTCAATCGTCTCAAGGAGCTGGCTTCTTCACCTCGTCGTTCTTTGACTATAGAGTAGGCTGTACTTGCAGGATCGCTAATACTTAAGTGAGTCCCTCCAATGGCAGTTAACAAATATTTTTCGCCCTGTAGTTGATTAAAAGGTGCTATTTGATGTTTCAATGCTGGAGCGATCGCATCTTCGGTTCCTGCTAAGATGAGGACTGGTTTGGTAATTTGACTTAGACCTTTTTTCCCGAAAATTTCTCCAATGACAGGATTGAGAGCGATCGCCTGACTCACTCGCTTATCTTGCAATCGCAGTTTTTTATCTCGCAACGAAGCAGCAGAACACTGCAACCAATCTGCGGGAGATTTGTCAAGATTGAGAGAGTCTTTACAGAATTTCCGCAAGTCTTCCAAGTTCACCTCAGGGGCGACCAAAGCCAAAGCAGTGTAACCTCCTAAAGAATGACCGATGACAGAAACTTTCTCCGTGTTAAACTTTCCTTGAAATTCTCCCGATTGAGTATTGAGTTTTGCGAGCTCATCAAGGACAAAACTCACATCTCGCGGGCGATCGATAAATTCAGTTGGTGGTAGCAGTTTTCCTAAATTAGCAGCATCGTTCGCCTTATTAACTGATATGGCATTGCTACCTGGATGCTCGAGAGCAACGACTGTTATACCATGAGAGGCAAGATGATTAGCTAAATATCTTAGAGATCTTCGATTGGAACCAAAACCGTGGGAAAGAACAACCAAAGGATTGTCGGCATTAGCCCTACTCCAATAGATATCTACAGGTAATGTACGGTTGCGCTGTCGGTCATAAAAATTTAGAGTCTGTTCCTGTACGGCTTCATTTCCCACTGTAGATGGGTCAAAGGTCGTTTTAAAGGGTGTATTACTTGTAGCAGGTAACTCCCTTTCCAATAAAACTCCGAGGGCTTGACTCTCGATGCGAGTGGGGTTTAGCTCAACTGCTAAACCAATGACTTGAGTTGCATCCACTGTCACATTTTCCTGTGGGTAAGCTCGTAAGAAACCAAGGGGGCTCAAACCGTTTACTTGTTTAAGTGCAAGGTTGAGTGCTACTTGAATGGTATCAACTGTACTGCCGGGAATTGCCGATCCCAAGGAAGATAAGATTTGTTTCCCTATTGGTGTTTGCCGTATTTCATCAACAAATTTATCGGCAAAAGCGGGATCTACACTAAAACGCTTGGTCAAAAAGTCTCGTATTTCTGATGTTAAGAAGGGTGACAAAACTTCTAGCCCTTCCGGCAATTTACCAGTTTTAGCAAACTTTTCCAAGTCTGCGATCGCTACTGACTGCTGAAAAGGACCCAAGCGGATAGTCACTGTTTCTGCTGCCAATGTAGAGGAAATTCCTACACCCCAACTAAAAGCTAGGGTTAAGCTGCACAGCAATCCTTTCATCCAGGATGCTTTGGGTTGACGTTTGCTAAGTGGAAACCGCATATAAGTCACGAGTCATTGGTCATGAGTTATTAGTAGCGCATTTATCCATGACGTTGTTCTGTGAAATACAGTTTCATTGGAACAATCTTATACTATGAGTGGATTTTAGATTTTAGATTTTGGATTGAGAAAGCCCTTACTAGATTGAATCTTACCCAATTATCTGTCACATTCTTTTTTCAAATTGGTATTATTTATGAAATAAAGAGTAAAGTAGGTAGGGCTATGCCCCACATTCGATGTTGTCTTTCATTGGAGAAAAGTACCCGCTTATCACTCTTCTTCATTCAAAAAAGTTTCCTCTAGAAATAACATTCCAGATTTATTAGTAGAGATTTCTAAAATCAGTTCTTCATAAGCAGTCATCCGTTGTGTTACTGTTCGATAATCCTCAGACTGAGTACACAATTCCTCCCATAAATCTTGAGTGCGAATGGTAGCACCATCAAGAACATCTTCAGGGTCAATTCTGAGAGTTCGTTTTTTCACCCATTCAAGAGAATGAATAAATTTTACTATCACATCATAACCACTACTACCCTCATCTGTGTATTTAGGAGGTGAAGGCATTGTTACCATATCACTGACTGCACCTGTAAACAAACAAATGGAATTGGGTTCTTTAAAAAGAGCAATAAATGAAGCGACTCCAGAATCAAAACCCAGATCGCTGCGATTTTGCAGCCACAGTAAAACATAAAATTGTTCTTGATATTTTTGAATAATTTTTATCAAGTTATGTACGCCAGAGGTAATACCTTTACCTGCTATCGGGAATAAGTTAATTCTCATAAATTTTCTTCCTCTTACTTAATAAATAAAGCCCGCAAAAGCGGGCTAAAGGGAGTAAAAAAACTGGATGGTAATACTTTTAGAAGCCAAATAAAGCTCTAACAATACCTAAAAGACCACCTAGAGGATTAATAACCAAACCGGCTGTATCGCCAGCCTTTGCTCCACCAGATCGGTACACTACCACAACATCATTATTACGGAGTATTGGGTTTGTGTCTTCATTAATTCCTGCTTTAAAATCTACCTTAACTTGACGTTTGGTCACAGAACCGTCTGGATTCAAGCGAACCAAATCTACAGCTTTACTACTTGCTCTGGCATCATTAAATCCACCAGCTGCTAGTAATGCTTGGTTTAAAGTGCTATTGGGCTGAAGGTCTATTTGCCCCGGTTTTTTCACTTCACCAACGACACCCACTTGTATGCGCGTGGGAGATAAAGTCGTTGTCGCTAATTGTGTTGCTTCTGCACGGTTGATTTCAGTTGCCGTTGGGATAACAACTGTATCTCCATCTTGTACGATGATGTCCTGATTGATATCACCGCTTTGCAACAGTTGCCACAGGTTAATATTTATAGATTGTTCCGATCCAGTTCTTGTAGGTCTGCGGATGATGACATTACGAACATCAGCTTGTGGTGTAATTCCTCCTGCTAGCTGAAGTGCTCGTGTCAAAGTGGGTTGACCTGTAATACTTGGTGCATTCGTTTGACCGGTGGTACCACCTTCTGTAGCACCTTGAGTCACTAGATATGACCCAGGACGGTAAACTTCACCAATAATTGCTACTGTACGGGGTCTTGTGGGATCGGCAGCAAAACTAGATGCGGCTAAATTACGTGCATTTGCTAAGTCTAGAGTACTTGCTGTGGGTACGAAAATGGTATCGCCATCCCGCAAGGTGATATCTTGGGGTAACCTTCCCGTGCGTCTGAGTTCATCTAAATTGAGACTGGTAACTTGTTCTGGTCCTCTGCCAAGTTTGCGCCGCAATTCCACTCTAGTGACATCCGCACTCAAAGTTACACCCTGGGCGGTGGTGAGTGCAGCAAGTACTGTTGGGTATTGTACCCCAGGATTGTCTCCTGCACCTCCTTGCAAGCTGAGAGTATAAGCTCCCGGACGGGTGACTTCTCCAGCGACAAAAACGTTAATGGGACGAGGTGATAATAGGTTAACTGAAATAATAGGACGTTTTAGATACCGAGAGTATCTTTGGGCAATTAAGTCAGCAGATTGTTCCGTAGTTAGTCCCAGAACATTAACACTGCCAATCAAAGGTAAGTTAATTCCTCCACCTGGTGGAACTTGATACTCTCCTGAGTATTCGGGAACTTCAAATACACTCACTCTAATGCGATCGCCGCCTCCAAGGGTGTAGTTTGTGTCTACCTGTGTCGTTCTCGCTGTTGGCTGCCTTTGCGCTAAACTAACGGTTGGAATAGCGATACTTACAGATGTTAATAACACCATACCCACAGCTGGATGGGCGAGCAATTTCACCACACTCGTATTATGCATTGCTTACCTAAGATTACTATTAATTACATACTGTTTAAACATTTTTAGCCTGATTGACTATTTTTACGTATTCTAGTTCCCTGATGTTCACACATTCTTCAATTAAATTATCCTTCCGGAACGAAATTATTTAATAACTTTAAATTTTATTTGAATTTTATTTAAAGTTCAACTCGGTTCTATGTAAATTTACTGTAAATTTTGTTGCTCCTATATTGGAAATCAATATTTTCACAAGCACGATAAGTATGAAAAGTAAGAATAGATAGTCAGGTTTGTTTCACAAGCCAATAATGACTACCTTCTACTTTTTACGCTCTAATTACTGATTTTTCAGGTTTTGAATTTGTTGCACAAAAAACTTTTCTAAAGATGGACGTGACAAATTCATGGCTATTAATTGCCCTCCCATCAAACGCAGGCTCGCCAGAAAATCATAATAATCTCCATTGAGTTCCCCTTGCCAAGACCCATCTGGCTGGTACTCCAAATTAGCGATCCATTTTTCAATAATTTCCCAGTCTCCACCGTGTCCTTTGACAGAATATACGTCAGTTGTTCCTAAAAGTTCATTAAGAGATCCAGAACAAATAAGTTCACCTTGGGCAAGAATGGCAACGCGATCGCAAATTTGTTCCACTTCACTGAGAACATGACTGTTGAAAAAAATTGTTTTACCTGCCGCTTTTAAAGATAAGATAATCTCTCTCATTTGGTAGCGTCCCACAGGGTCGAGCCCTGACATGGGTTCATCCAAGAATACCAGTTCTGGATCGTTAATGAGTGCTTGTGCCATTCCGACACGTTGTAACATTCCTTTTGAATAACGGCGCAGGAGTTTTTTGCGGGCGTCAGATTGAGGCAATCCTACCAATTCCAGCAATTGAGGAATGCGTTGGCGTTGAACCTTTTTAGGAATTTGAAATAGTCCGGCGACTAACTGTAAAAATTCCCAACCCGTGAGATAGTCATATAAATAAGGGTTTTCAGGTAAATAACCGATACGTTCTTTAACACCACGATCTCCAATCGGCTTTCCCAAAAGCAATCCCCGCCCCGATGTCGGACGGATAATTCCCAGTAACAATTTCAATAGTGTTGTTTTACCAGCACCATTTGGTCCTAACAGCCCAAAAGTTTCTCCCTTGTAAACTTTCAAAGAACAGTTTTTGAGAGAGACAACTTTCTGATTCATAAAAAAGCCAGTGCGATAGACCTTTCGCAACTCAGAGGTTAGAACAACTGGCGGACTGTCTCGTGTATTTAGTTCGGAGTTCGGGGCGTCTGCAACAGACTTCATCTTGTGCTTCGGGCAACAGCAATACGTTTAATCTATAGGTTACCCAGTTGACTCCCAATAATAACATTGACCAGCGACCGATGACCAGCGATCGATATACAGGGAGGCTGTTAACCTTTGTTGAGGCGAAACTTGGGGGTGAGAGATTGTATTTTTTCGCAAATAATGGGTCAGAGCCATTTGCCAACAACCAATCTCTAATGGTAAATACACAATTAGGTAGGTTGACACAAATCAAGGTAATCGTTCAATTTTCCGGTCACCGAGCGCTAGCCTACCTAATTTCACAATAATTTATTTTTACATGCCCATGATTTCGTACCCTGCATCAACGTACAGGACTTGCCCGGTAATTCCGCTAGACAAGTCGCTACATAAAAAAGCGGCTGCATTGCCCACCTCGAGCTGAGTGACAGTGCGTTTTAATGGCGCAACTTGCTCAACATGGTGAATCATGTCCAAAATACCTCCTACCGCACTAGAAGCGAGAGTACGAATAGGACCTGCGGATATGGCGTTTACCCGAATATTGGCAGAACCCATTTCAGCCGCTAGGTAGCGCACGCAAGCTTCCAACCCTGCTTTGGCAACTCCCATGACATTATAGTTGGGAATTGCTCGTACACCACCCAGGTAGGACAGAGTGACAATACTTCCTCCCTCAGTCATTAAGGGTTTAGCGATCCCTGCAAGCTGTACTAGAGAGTAAGTACTCACTTCCATTGCCAGATTAAAGCCGGAACGAGAGGTTTTGCTGAAGTCTCCACTCAGGTCATCTTTACTGGCAAAGGCGAGGCAATGGATGAGGATATCTAGCTTACCCCACTTTTGCTGGATTTCTTCAAAGGTTGACCTAACCTGCTCGTCGTTTTGGACATCACAAGGAAGAAACAAGCTCGGAGTGAGGGGTTCTACCAGTTCTGCAACTTTCTTTTCCATTTTGCCTTTCTCATCTGGCAAGTAAGTAATTCCCAGATCGGCTCCTGCTTTATGGAGTTGTTGGGCGATCCCCCAAGCAATGGATCGGTTGTTTGCAATTCCTGTTACAATAGCTTTTTTTCCCGTCAGGTCAAGCATATTAATTCTTAATGTGAACTTTCATGCTTGAGCATACTAGAATCTGAGGCTAGTTGTCTGGAGTTTTGAGCAGTATTAGTAAATATTACGATCCGGGTACCTGTTAGCTACCAGAAAATTGTTACTGGAAGCATCGGGCAATCTCAATATATCTTCGGTTTTTTGTCAAAAAACTGTTTTGGAAAAACTTTTGCAATCAACTATTTAAAAAGTACTAGATCTAAACATGAAAAATTATGTATCATGATGAACAATTAACTATGAGCACCAGAGGATAAGTATAGGAAAGAACAAAAAGGTTGACAATGTGTTCTTGATTTTTCGGGTGTATTCTTAGGGAATTAGTTTTATTTTTTCCGGCATTGGGTAGGGGAAGGGAGATGATGACACAAGATAAGGCCCTAGCAAATGTTTTTCGTCAGATGGCAACAGGAGCGTTTCCTCCTGTTGTAGAGACGTTTGAACGCAATAAAACCATCTTTTTCCCCGGCGATCCTGCCGAACGAGTTTATTTCTTATTGAAAGGAGCTGTTAAACTCTCCAGGGTGTACGAGGCAGGAGAAGAAATAACCGTAGCACTACTTCGGGAAAATAGTGTTTTTGGCGTTTTGTCCTTGTTAACAGGAAACAAATCAGATAGGTTTTACCATGCAGTTGCTTTTACGCCTGTTGAACTGCTGTCAGCCCCAATAGAACAGGTAGAACAAGCACTCAAGGAAAATCCAGAATTGTCAATGTTAATGCTGCGCGGACTGTCTTCGCGAATTTTACAAACAGAGATGATGATTGAAACACTTGCTCACCGAGATATGGGTTCGCGATTGGTGAGTTTTTTACTAATTCTCTGTCGTGATTTTGGCGTTCCTTGTGCTGATGGAATCACAATTGATTTGAAGCTATCCCATCAAGCAATAGCGGAAGCAATTGGTTCTACTCGCGTGACTGTTACCAGGCTACTAGGTGACCTGCGGGAGAAAAAGATGATTTCCATTCATAAGAAAAAGATTACTGTCCACAAGCCCGTTACCTTAAGTCGGCAATTCACCTAAAATAGTTCTGAGTGTTGAGTTAAGAGGGCAGAAGCAATTGTGTACCTATGCTGAAAGCTCTCTAAAAAACTCAGCACTATCCTCTAATTTCTCCACAGATGATGGCTTGAAGTAGTAGGCTGTATCTGGAAGGATTTCGTCGGTAGCTAAAAGATGACCACCGGGTACATCCTAATATTGGCAATATTAATTTTGGGAGGCGCAATCGCCACAGTGGGAGACCGTATTGGCACCCGAGTTGGCAAGGCGCGGCTCTCACTCTTCAATCTGCGTCCCAAAAACACAGCAGTACTAGTGACTATTCTGACAGGAACTTTAGTCTCGGCATCAACTTTGGCAATTTTGTTTGCTGCTGACGAAGGGTTGCGTAAAGGAGTATTTGAGCTAGAGGATATACAAAAAGACCTTCGTCGCAAGCGCGAAAGTCTCGAATCCACAACTCAACAACTGGATGTCACGCGGAAAGAATTAGAGCAAGCTAGAAAAGAACAACAAGAGAAAGAAGAACGCTTGCAAAAAACCAATGAGTCATTAAAGGAGGCAAATGCAAAACAACAAGCAACGCAAAACCAACTGAATCGCACGACAGAACAACTCAGCCGCACTCTCAGCCAACAAGCCCAAATTCAAGCTCAACTCCAAAATACGGAGACCCAACTGGATCAAGTAGTAGCACGCTACAAACAAACTGTAGCTGAACTGCAAAACGTTGATGTTGAGAAAAAAAAGCTGCTGGTAGAAGTAGAAAAACTTAAGATAGGGCGGCAAAAATTATTTGCCGAGGCAAAAAGAGCGATCGCCCAAGCGCAAGAAGCGATCGACAAACGGGATCGCGAACTGGCTAACCGACAGGAGGGTATTGAACAGCGAGACAAAAGAATTAATAACCTAGATCGGCTGATTCAAGAACGCAATCAAACCATTGCGGAAAGAGAAAAAGTCATTGCTCAAAGGGAGTCTCGCCTTAAAGACCTGGAAATGCAGCAGAATGAGCTAGAACAGGAAGTGGCAAGGCTGGAAAAATTCTACCAGTCCTACCGCGAATTGCGTTTGGGAAAACTAGCCTTGGTTCGGGGTCAAGTTCTCGCTGCTGGAGTTGTTCGTATTGAACAACCAACAGCTGCGCGTCAGGCGATCGTTCAACTGTTACAAGAAGCGAACCGAACAGCTATCCTCAAACTTACTGAACCCGGTGCAAATACAGAAAATTCACAGATGTTATTTGTGACTAAAGAGCAAATTGAGCAACTCAGTCAGCAAATAAAAGATGGTCGAGAATATGTAGTCCGAGTGTTTAGTGCTGGTAACTACGTCAGAGGAGAAAATGGTATTCAGTTTTTTGCCGATGCAACCCTCAATCAAAAAGTCTTTACAGGAGGTGAGGTGTTAGCAGCCACAACAGCCGATCCTCAAAAGATGACAGCCTACCAATTACGTCAGCGACTGGAATTACTCATTTCTGCTTCGCAATTTCGTGCCCGAAATGCTGGAATCTTAGACAGTATTCAAATAGATAGTACGTTCTACCGCTTCATTACCCAATTGAGGCAGTATAATCTGCCATTAGATATTAAAGCTGTTGCAGCAGAAGACACTTTCACCGCAGGGCCACTCAAAGTAAAACTGATAGCAATTCAGAACGGGCAAGTTGTTTTTAGTACTTGAATCAATACTGACCAATGACTATTCCTGAATTTTCACCAACGCAACCAGTTATTTTGGGATTCGATCCAGGTCGAGATAAGTGTGGCTTGGCTGTCATGGGTGTAGATAGGCAACTTTACTATCATGAAGTTGTCCCCTCCGAACATGCGATCGCTGCTATTTTGTCGTTGCAACAAAAGTATCCCATTTCCTTATTGGTTATGGGAGACCAAACAACAGCCAAGCGTTGGAAACAACAACTGACTGGGGAATTAACAGATTCATTAAATATTATTTTAATAGATGAGAGATATACAACTTTAGAAGCACGCGATCGCTACTGGCAGATGTATCCTCCTAAAGGATTGACAAGATTACTACCTCGTGGTATGAGACAACCCCCAAGACCAATAGATGATATTGTTGCCATCCTGCTGATTGAAAGATACCTAAACCGACTAACGAATTAGGAATTATGAATTATAAATTATGAATTGAAAGTTTAAAGACTACCGTTCATCATTCATCATTCATCATTCATAATTTTTTAGAGTTCTGCTCTAATTGTGAAAGCATAGTCTCCGCCCGGTTCGAGTTGGTAGTCTTGTTGCTCTAAAAAGCGCCCCAAGGGTTCTTTAATTAAAGCACGTCCTTGAGAAGGCTTTACAGCAAGTTCCCCGCGACGGAAATGCCATTGGAACTGCCACTCAAAATCGCCTGCTCTGACTTCACCTTCAAGATAGCCTTGTTGCCAGGATTGACGGATAATCCTGACATGGGCAGTAGTTTCTGGTAAACGGTTCTTAGCACTCACGACGCTTAATTGTCAAGTTTTAGAGTAAAACTAACTTCTTATAGCTTTACATTAACTCAGCACAGTTCCAAATATCTCAATGGTAGTAATTGAACCAAATCAAGATTTTCTGACATTTACAATTTTTGCCCATCAATATGCTCTGTAGTTGATTCAACAGCAAGCCCCTTCTCCTATATAGGTAGATTTTAGACACACTTTATTGAATCTTTACATGGTTGATTTCATACAGGTCAATTGCACCACGCACAAGGGGATGGTGCTTGTAACTAGCCGAGAGACAACGGCTGAAACACATAGCGCATTGACTGACGCCTGCTTTTCTGTCCCGAAGGTAGAGGCGAGAATACAGTCATCTCGAACCACTCGTTTTCCCAAAACTTCTGCCTTAGTAAAATACGTGTAAGTAGGACTTTGCTGCACAGAAGCGTGATTTGATGGGCATTGCTCACTCTACAGGAATTAAATTTTTGATAAAGAATTAGGATTGCTATATGAAGATTTTTTATGAAAAATTTGTTATTTTTATTTGTAGTAAATCTTTGTCAACTTATTGCCATCATCTCTACATACCGTTTTCATACAACTGTGTTATTTCTTTAAGAGAAATTTGCTGTTAAGTCAGAAATATTTTATTAAAAAATTAATTTTTTTCCTCAGTGATGATTTAAAAAGTAAACATTAAGAAGAGCGTAAGTTGGTTTTCGTTCCTCAACCCAACCCCATACTGCTTGGTTAAGAAGATTACCGTATGAGACCAGAACCTTTGTGCAGGGGAGGAAAAAAACTTTTAACCGACAAGTATTGTAACCTCCTATACAATATATTTATTGATTTAATATTTACTTTATAAAGACCCTTTAATCAAATCAGTTACGGACAAAAAACAGTTGAATGAGAAAACTCAGTAGTTGTTTTAGAAATGAGATAGCTACTTTTTATTTTTAGTATTTAAGTTAATGTCGAGTGATTTAAAGTAAAAAATATTTTTCCATACAAAAACTTCAAGAATTTTAGTGATATGTAAAGAGCAATTTAACATTTTTTGAAAAAGAATCGTGTAATTTAGTAAAAGTTCAGAACAAATACGGTTATGGTCATCTTAGTTTGAGATAAATCACTACTGCTCAAACTAAAACTTCATGATTGACGATAAACGATTAGGTTTAAGTACTAGAGCATCGGTACAGAAATCAATATGAAGACAAAAAACTGGTTTCTCTGGCTCGAAAAGCTCGATCTCTCGTAGGCTCAAATTGAAGAAACAGGGTTTTTGGGAATACTGTTTCGGCGCTCTAGTAACTTAGACTCTTTTGGAATGACACAAAAGACTTTTCCTGAAAAAGTACTATGGTGGTATTTTTTCTAATACTTTGTATGGCTATGAAATAAGGACAACATTCCTTATTAAAAATGAGCATTGCTTTCGTATGCCTCTGCATAATTCGCTACATACTGCATGAAATGAATTTGGCTTAAGACAAAAAATACATCTATCGAATTGAGGAATGTAATTACAATGCAACTCTACACACCTACTGAAATAGATCGTTTTCAACAAGACCTTCCCTATTTAATTGAAATCCAGCAGTGGATTAAAAATTTTTTGATAAAACCTCACCCAAATTTGGGTAGATCGGGTCCTGTATGCCCTTATGTACCTCATGCACTTAAGACAAACGGTATTCAACTAGGAGTTATTCGCGCTCAAAATCTACAGTTACAGGAAATTGAAGAACTAGTTTTAAGCTATAAAGATATTTTTCTGCAAATAGAGCCAAGGAACAAAGAAACTGAGTTGACTCAAAGTATTATCTTAATTTTTCCCGATATTAAGCTAGAAGACACTGCTCGTATCATTGATAGCGTGCAACAAAAGCTCAAAGAATTTTTTGTAGATTCAGGTTTAATGTTAGGAGAATTTCACAAGCGCAATTATAGCCCAGGATTGCACAACTCTAATTTTTACCCCCTTCAAAGTCCCATACCCATTTTAGCGATTCGCTTTATGGTTGAATCAGATTTACCTTTTCTTATAAATGCCGATAATTTGGAACTTCGCATTAAGTATCTCAAAGCTTATTTACGACACTTTGATCGGAAAAATTCCGAAAGTAAAAATGTTAGTAATGCTCGTTATGCTTTGAAATTAGCACAAGAGCAGCTTCAAAATGAGAAGTTATTGGATTTATGTTGGGAGCACTCATAAAAAACCTTGTCTTCAAAGATAAATCAAGAAATTTTGCTACAGCATTTCCCAGCCTGCTGAGGTAAAAATTTATCTGCATCCATCTGCTACAAACTACATTTAGTTCAATCTCCTGTACCTCATAAAGTGGGAATTGCTACATACCATTTCGGTGGATGCGTGGATTTTATATTTTGGATTGCAAAAGCCTCAATTGAACTAGATACTCCCCCATTATCTGTCGCAAACACTTTTTGAATTAATCTCAATCAGAATTTTGTTTTTCCTAGAAATCTTGTAATTCTCATTAGACGCTATATCTCCATGAGTAATATCAAACAAAATACATCTGTTTATAACAATTGCTTAACAATAGAAAAGAACCAGAAGACTCAAATAGATAACTCATTAGAGTTATGCATTCATCAACTGTTTGAGGCTCAAGTAGAGCGATCGCCGGACGCTGTTGCTGTTGTATTTGAAAACAAACAACTCACTTACCGACAGTTAAATCAGCAAGCCAACCAACTAGCGTATCACCTGCGTGCATTGGGTGTAAAAAAAGAAGTTTTAGTTGGGATTTGTGTAGAGCGTTCTTTAGAAATGGTAATAGGGCTGTTAGGAATTCTCAAAGCGGGAGGTGCTTATGTACCACTCGATCCAACATATCCTGAAGAACGTCTAGCCTTCATTATGGAGGATACTCAGACACCAGTACTGCTCACGCAAAAGCACTTAGTTCACAAATTACCTGCTTGTAAAGCACAAATCGTTTGTTTGGATAGCGATTGGGAACAAATAGCCCACAACAGCCAAGACAATCTTGTTTGCGAAACAAAAGCCCATAATCTCATTTACGTCATTTATACCTCTGGCTCCACGGGACAACCCAAAGGGGTGATGATTCCTCACCGGGGAATATACAACCAACTTTACTGGAGGCAAACCAGTTTTGGATTAAGCCAAGTCGATAAAGTTTTACAAACGATTTCTTTTAGCTTCGATCCTTCTGTATGGCAGATATTTTGGTGTTTGTCGTTTGGAGGACAGTTAATATTACCATCACCTGGCGGACATCAAGACACTGCGTATTTAGTAAAGACTGTGATTGAGAAACAAATTACCGTTCTCGCCTTAGTACCTTCTATACTCCGCGTGTTGTTAGAAGAAGAGGGAATCGAGAACTGTAAAAGCCTTCGACACGTAACTTGCGGCGGAGAAGCTTTACCCATTGAATTAGTAGAACAGTTTTTTACCCGCCTGAATTTGGAGAATGTTCTGCATAACTGCTACGGTCCTACTGAAGCTTCTATTGATGCGACCTTCTGGACTTGTCAGCGCGGAACTCATGGCATTTTTGCTCCCATTGGTCGCCCGATCGCTAACGCAGAAATTTACATATTAGATGAAAACTTGCAACCCGTACCTGTTGGCGAACCTGGTGAATTGCATATTGGTGGTGTAGGATTGGCGCGGGGTTATTTTAACCGTCCTGAACTAACAGATGAAAAGTTTATTCCCAACCCTTTTAAAACAGCAAATAATTCTTCTGAATTGACTTGTTCAGACCGACTCTATAAAACAGGGGATTTGGTGCGTTATTTATCTGATGGAAATCTTGAGTTTCTCGGTCGTATTGACCATCAGGTTAAAATTCGGGGCTTTCGCATTGAATTAGGAGAAATTGAAGCGAAACTTGGTACGCATCCAGCCGTACAACAAACTTTAGTTATGGCGCGAGAAAACGTTCCGGGTCACAAACAATTAGTGGCTTATGTTGTGGTAGCTCCAGAACATAACTCCGTAGAACGCCCCAGCCCTTCTGAGTTGCGCCTTTTTTTGCAGGATAAGTTGCCTCAGTACATGGTACCTGCTAGCTTTGTCTTTTTAGATACCATGCCATTAAATCCTAATGGCAAGGTAGACCGCCATGCTTTACCCGCACCAGATCGAGAAAGTTACAAACATAACTTTGTTGAAGCCCGCAATCCAATTGAGCAGGTTTTGGCATCCATTTGGGCGGAAGTTTTGAGTTTGGAAGTCGTAGGTATTTATGACAACTTTTTTGAATTGGGGGGGCATTCACTGCTAGCAACGCAAGTGATGTCTCGGATACGTCGGGCTTTAGGTGTAGAAATTAAAGTACAGTTGCTGTTTGAGACACCAACAATCGCGGATTTGGCACGTGAGATCTCGGTTATTCAAAACCAAGACACCAATCTCTTGGAAAATCATACAATTCCCCGATTAACCAATCGACAAACGGTACCCCTGTCTTTTGCTCAGCAGAGAGTTTGGTTTTTGGAGCAGTTGGAGCCAAACAGCCCGACTTACATCATCTCTCAAGCATTTCGGTTACAGGGGACATTAGATGTAGGCGTATTGCAACAGTCTTTAGATGCAATTGT
Source organism: Tolypothrix bouteillei VB521301 (assembly GCF_000760695.4). Classification (GTDB taxonomy): domain Bacteria; phylum Cyanobacteriota; class Cyanobacteriia; order Cyanobacteriales; family Nostocaceae; genus Scytonema; species Scytonema bouteillei_A. The sequence continues at coordinate 1,252,992 of NZ_JHEG04000001.1, forward strand.
TGCCCATCATGAAGCACTCCGAACAAATTTTATTGTCTCGGTTGATGGTAGCCCCATACAAATTTTTCAAGAACCTCGCTCTGTAGAACTGAAGATCGTTGACTTTTTGCACGAACAAAAAAGCGAAATTAACCCTCAACTGTCAGATTACCTTAACCGGGAAGCACACCGTCCTTTTAACTTATCGTCTGATTTGATGCTGCGAGCAACATTGTGTTACGTAGACCATCAAGAATACGTACTTTTGCTGGTCATGCATCATATTGCTTCTGATGGCTGGTCAATGGGTATTTTATGGCAGCAATTGGCAACAGTGTATGAAGCTTTCGCGCAAAAATTGCCAAATCCGTTACCAAAACTGCCCATCCAATATGCTGACTTTGCAATTTGGCAGCGTCAACGGCTATCGGGTCAAGTTCTCAACCAACAGCTAGATTACTGGAAAGACCAGCTAGCAGGTGCAAATACTATACTGGAATTACCTACTGACAAACCGCGTCCTCCCGTGCAAACTTACCGAGGCGCGATGCAATCTTTGATACTACCCCAAACCCTAGCAGCATCTTTGACAATGCGATCGCAACAGGAAGGCGTGACCCTGTTTATGACGTTGCTTGCAGCATTTGGAACACTTTTGCACCGTTATACCGGACAAGAAGACATCCTCATTGGCTCTCCTATCGCAGGTCGCAATCGGGCTGAACTTGAAGATTTGATTGGATTTTTTATCAACACCGTAGTTTTACGGGTTAACTGTTCTGAAAATCCCAGTTTTTCTACCCTACTAAATCGCGTTCGTCGCATGGCATTGGAAGCATATACCCATCAAGATATGCCTTTTGAGAAGTTAGTACAAGAACTACAGCCAGAAAGAGATACCAGCCGCAACCCACTATTTCAAGTATGGTTTAATATGCTGAATTTAAAGGATATTAAACTGGAATTACCCGGTCTGGTTGTAGAACCCTTCTCAATGCCAGAAACTCCTTCTAAGTTTGACTTAACCTTGTACATCACCGAACAACAGCAAGGAATCAAACTGGAATTAGTTTACAATGCTGACCTATTCGTACCCGAGCGAATGCAGGAAATGCTCGATCAGTTCCATCATTTGCTCGTTCAGATTGCGGAAACTCCACAACAGAATATTTCTTCTCTATCACTAGTTACGAACACAGCGGCATTACTTTTACCAAATCCTCAGCAAAAACTTTCCATACTCTCAGAAGCAGCCGTTCATACTAAATTTTCTCAACAAGCTCAAAGAGTACCGCAAAACTTGGCAGTTGTGGATGCACGAGTTGCTTGGACTTACGCCAAACTTGAAGAACTGACCAATCAATTGGCTCACTACTTGCTAGCAAATAATATCCAATCTCAAGACGTAGTTGCCATTTACGGACAAAGAAGTGCCTTATTAGTTGTAGCAATCCTAGGTGTTCTGAAAGCAGGTGGCGCTTTTGTCATTCTCGATCCGGCTTATCCCACTTCTCGATTGATGGATTGTCTTGAATCAGTCCAGCCTCGTGCTTGGCTGCAAATTGCTTCAGATTCTCAAGTTCTGACTGCATGGAACCGCAGATGCATGGCAAAGGACGCAGATGAAACTGTATTTTATTCGGATGAGAACCGCTATAGTTTTTGCTGTTTGGAAATATCCTATGACTCAATCTTGGTAGCATTACAAAGTTATCCCACAAGTAACCCAGAAGTGACAGTGGAACTAGATGATTTAGCTTATTTTGCTTTTACTTCTGGTTCTACAGGTAAACCTAAGGGTATTAAAGGTAGCCACAGACCTTTATCTCATTTTGTGCAATGGCATCAAAAGACTTTTGGGTTGTGCGAGTCAGATAAATTTAGCATGCTTTCTGGTTTATCTCACGATCCTTTGTTAAGAGATATTTTCACACCCTTGTCATTGGGGTCAACTTTATGCATTCCCCAGCAAGAGGAGATTGAAACATTAAATCAGCTAGCTGATTGGATGCGAGTGATGAGAATTAGTGTTGCTCATCTGACACCAGCAATGGCACAACTGCTGACAGCAAAAACCGAAAGCCAAACCACGGACTTGCGTTACGTATTTTTTGCTGGTGACATGCTTAAGCAACAAGATGTCAGAAACATCTATCGTTTTGCTCCCAACGTAACTTGTGTCAATTTTTACGGTGCTACTGAAACCCCCCAAGCTATGGGTTACTTTGTTATACCTGAAGATTGTAGTGTTGGTGGCCCAGCCCCCAGTCCCCATTCTCTAATCCCTCTAGGTCGAGGTATTGAGGATGTACAGTTACTTGTTTTGACACAGGGGTTGCAGTTAGCTGGAATTGGCGAGATAGGAGAGATTTACGTTCGCACCCCTTACTTATCTTCTGGTTATATTGGCAGCGATGCATTAACTCAAGAACGTTTTATTGTCAACCCATTTACCAAGATTGCTACCGACCGACTTTATAAAACGGGAGACTTGGGACGCTACCTACCCAACGGTAACGTTGAGTTTTGCGATCGCATTGACAATCAAGTCAAGATTCGTGGATTCCGGATTGAGTTGGGCGAAATTGAAGTTGTATTGAGTCAATATCCCTCTGTTCGAGAAGTGGCCGTTGTTCTAAGAGAAGACATTCCCCGTGACAAGCAGTTAGTAGCATATGTTGTTCTCAAAGAACAACAAAGTTCCACTGTCAACCAACTGAGGCAATTTCTCACGGAAAAGCTTCCCAGATACATGGTTCCAGCTTCCTTTGTAATGCTAGAAGCGCTACCCCTAACTCCTAATGGTAAACTCAACCGCGCAGCTCTTCCAGTACCTGAGGTAGAAAAGAAAACCTTTGTTGCTCCCCGCAACAAGTTAGAACGCGAGTTAGTAGAGATTTGGAAACAAGTCTTAAGTATCGAGCGTGTTGGTGTGAGAGATAACTTTTTTGAGCTAGGAGGACATTCTTTACTAGCAGTAAAGCTATTCGCGCAGATCGAGCAAAAATTTACCCAAAAACTTCCTCTTGCCACTCTTTTTCAATCGGGTACAGTAGAAGACATTGCCAAAATACTTTCTCGGTATCGAGAAGAAGAATTTGCCCGATGGTCGTGCTTGGTACCAATTCAACCCAAAGGTTCAAAACCACCATTGTTTTGCATTCATCCCCTTGGTGGAGAAATTTTGTGTTACCACTTATTAGCACGGCACCTTGGTTTAGAGCGACCGTTTTATGGGATACAACCACAAGGAATAGATGGAAAACTGCCTTTCTTAACCAAAGTAGAAGACATGGCAGCACTTTATATTAGAGAAATTCAGTCCGTTCAACCAAAAGGTCCTTATTTTCTGAGTGGTTATTCTTTGGGTGGTATTATTGCTTACGAAATGGCGCAGCAACTTTACTTACAAGGTGAAGAGATTGGAATGCTAGCTATACTTGATACCTGTCTTCCTGGATATAGCAGTCGGTTACCATTTTTACAACGAATCTTAGTGCATTTTACGAATTTGTTAGAACAGGGCCCTGCTTACTTGTGGCAAAAGTTTGATGGATGGACAGAATGGACTCAACACAACATCACAAATAAGTATTTAGAACATTTGAGGATTTCCGAACCTTTGCCTGAAAACGATTTGCACGTAGCACTGATGGATGCTAACGTACAAGCTGTCAAGAACTATACTTTTAAGAAATACTTAGGTCAAATGACTCTTTTGCGGACTTCTGACAAACATCGAGACAAGGAAAAAGGAGTCGGTATGCAATACGATCCACAATTTGGTTGGGGTGATGTAGTGACGGGAGAAATAGATGTTCATCTTGTTCCCGGTTCTCATCTCACTTTGTTTGAGGAACCTCATGTTAAGGTGCTAGCGGAAAAATTGAAGCATTGTCTTGAAAGTCGGGAGTAGTCGGGAGGGGTCTCGAATTTTCGTTTGTTGGGTTTCGTTCCTCCACCCAACAAACGAGTTTTCCTATTTTTAGGCTAACCGACAAGTATTGAGGCGGAGCCTCCCTTAAGGCATTCCCAGGCGGAGCCTGGGAACGAGGTGGTAGGAAGTTCAAAATTAATGTGGTGAACCACTAGCTTGGGAAGGTTAAATTCTTTCCTGTGAGATTTTAGATTTTTTGCAATAAATTCAAAATCTAAAATCTTGTCACAGATTACCGATTGACTGCTGCTGCTTCTCGCGCTGCAGCTGCTTGATCTGGGTGAATTCCCAAGCGGGTGAGATTAATCCTACCTTTATTGTCAATCTCCCGTACTTTGACAATCACTTCATCGCCAACTGCAACCTCATCTTCAACTTTCCCAACGCGATAATCTGCAAGTTGAGAAATGTGAATCATACCTTCTTTACCGGGCAAAAATTCCACAAACGCACCAATTGGTATAATTCGTGTCACACGACCTGCGTAAACATCACCCTCGTTGAGCTTTCTTGTCATACCTTGGATAATGTTACGTGCTCTTTTTGCCTTGTTTTCATCAAGAGCGGAAATTGTTACCGTACCATCATCTTCGATATCAATTTTTGCTCCTGTTTCTTCAGTAATGCCCTTAATTGTCTTGCCACCGGGTCCAATAACTAAACCGATCATATCCGGATCGATGCGAATGGTCATCAGACGTGGGGCAAAAGGTGACATTTCAGTACGGGGGTGCTCGATAGTCTGGAGCATTTTGTCCAGAATGTGCAACCGTGCTGCTTTTGCTTGGTGGACAGCTTGAGCAATAATTTCCAAGGGCAAACCGGAGATTTTCATGTCCATTTGTAAAGCAGTAATCCCGCTATCTGTCCCAGCGACTTTAAAGTCCATGTCGCCCAAAAAGTCTTCAATCCCTTGAATATCGGTAAGCACTCGAACTTCTTCGCCTTCCTTAATCAAACCCATTGCTGCACCACTAACAGGTTTAGAAATGGGGACACCAGCATCCATTAATGCGAGTGTGGAACCGCACACGGAACCCATTGAGGTAGAACCATTGGAAGAAAGGACTTCCGAAACAACCCGAATTACGTAAGGAAACTGTTCTTTTGGTGGTAGTACTGGCAACAAAGCTCTTTCTGCAAGTGCTCCATGACCGATTTCCCGACGACCGGGCGCACGCATGGGTTTGGTTTCCCCTACGGAGAACGGTGGGAAGTTATAGTGATGCATGTAGCGTTTTTGTTGGTCTTGTTGCAAATCATCGCTGAGGTACTGCATATCCCCCGGTGTACCGAGAGTACAAGCAGACAGCACCTGAGTCAGCCCCCGATTAAACAGACCGCTTCCATGGACTCTCTTGGGCAAAAGATCTACTAGACAAGATACCGGACGTACTTCATCCAGTTTGCGCCCATCAACCCGAACGTTGTCTTCAATAATTTGACGGCGCATGAACTTTTTGGTCAAATCCTTAAAGTTATTGTCAACCGCCTTATCGGCTTTTGCAGCAATACGAATGGGATCTTCCTCAGATAATTCGGCGATCGCAGTTTCAATGGTAGCCTTAACTTCATCTAAAGCTGCATCGCGCTGTGTTTTGTCCAAATCAAATTGTGACAGGATTTTCTTAATATCTTCGGTTGCCCGTTCGCGTATAAAGTTCTCTAAGGTCGAGTCTACCTGAGGTGGTTCTTGTGTTATGAGTTCCAGCCCAATTTCCGCAATCAAATCTTGTTGTGCTTTGATCAGGTCTTGTACTGCTTCATAACCAAACTCAATTGCCTCAATAATGTCCCTTTCTGGCAATTGATTGGCTCCTGCTTCTACCATGATGACACCATCTGGCGAGCCAGCTACAATCAAGTCCAAGTCTCCGGCTTCTATTTCCGCATAAGTGGGGTTAATGATAAAATCGTCACCCACTAACCCAACCCGAACTGCTGCCATTGGTCCGTTAAATGGTATTTTGGCAATAATTGTAGCGATAGAAGCACCCGTAACTGCCAGTACATCGGGTGGTACTAACTCATCCATTGAAAGAGTCAGTGCAACAATTTGCAAATCGTCACGCAACCAAGACGGGAACAAAGGACGTAAAGGACGGTCAATCAGTCGGCTGGTCAGAATTGCTCTTTCTGGCGGACGCCCTTCCCGGCGTAGCATGCCCCCAGGAATTCTACCTGCTGCATACAGTCTTTCTTCGTAATCTACCGTTAAGGGGAGGAAATCGATGCCTTCTCTAGCTTCCGAACGTGTAGCCGTCACTAAAACTGCTGTATCCCCAGATTGTATCAACACCGATCCACCAGATTGGGGAGCTAATTGACCCACCTTCAGTCGAATATCCCGTCCGTCAAAGGATATTGACTTTTCAAATTCTCCCATTCAGTTTTTTTTCCTTCTATTTTCGCTATCTCTCTCTGTGGCAATCCTAACATTTATGCATTATGGCTGGTGTCAGTTGCATACAAAGATAAACAAGTGTAACTATTACCATTACTGAATGTAAATTCGTTACTCAGGGAGTTTGTCTGTGTCAAGTTCGGAGTTTTTCAATATATAATGTGAGATCGTGCTTACCCGCAAGTCCCAAGAAAAAGGGGCTTATAAAATTTTATTAATTTTTAATGGTGGGCATTGCCTGCCATCGCGGTAGCGTTTGGGTCATCTTCTTCTGGGAAGGGAGTAAAATAAATAGGTTGTTACAATTAAAGTGAACTAGTTAAGTCGTCATTTGTAAGAGTTATAGCTGTTTTTGCATTGCTTAACAGAATCACTTTTATTTTCGCCCACTTACTTAAGTATTGATTGAAAGCGTTAAAAATAAAAATTTTGGTAAAACATTAAGCCAATTCAAAAGTTAATTCGGTAAACATCTTAAGTATTTGTCAAATGGCAATTTTACACGGTAGTTGGTTAATAAAAGATCGGGGTAGCTGTTTATTCATCTGGGGAGAAACGTGGCGCACTCTTGGAAGTGATGCGAGTAGAAGTTCGTCATTTACAGAAGTGCGACAACACCCATTGGCAATGACACCAGTGGAATTATTCGAGTGGTTGAGATCGCGCAATATAACTCTAGAGGCACTCAACACAACATCGCCACAAAATGGGCAGAAAATAACCGAGAATGGGCGAAGGCGAAAATCCACAGAGACTGCCATCAATTTACCGACTCACAGCCAAATTATTGCCTTACCAACTTGCATTCAAAATGACGCTCACGAGGAATCACTATCGATTTCTCCCACACATTCTGCAACATTTGAGACAGATGGCAATGACACTCCAAAATATTTACAACCCTGGAAAGTGGAAGGCTTTTGTCTTAACTCCGAAGCAGCAACAAAATTTCTCACTTCCCTCCCCCTCAATATAAGTGACGAGACCAGTCAATTTTTAGGAGGAGATTTACGTTTTTGGGGACAAATTTCTCGCTGGAGTTTGGATCTCATTTCTCGCTGTAAGTTTTTGCCTGTACTTCAACAGCAATCAGATAATACTACAGTCGCTAAATGGCAAGCTCTCCTAGACAGCGCCCAAGATGGAACTCGCTTGGAAAAGTTTTCTCAATTAATGCCACTCGCTTGCCGAACTTACCAGACATATGGGGGAGATGAGGAAGCAAATTCCACGTTGTCCTGTTACCCCTATGTTGATTTACCAATTGAACCTCAAGAATTGCTGCTAGATTTTCTTAATAGCGCAGTAGATTCCCAAATCCGAGAGATGGTAGGTTCTCAAGTGCCTGTGGAAGTAAGGATTATGGCATCCCTTCCATCCACAATACGGCAGTGGCTGCATTCTTTAACAGCCGCCACTAACACAGTTAGTGGGGATTCATTTGGGGTGGAACGACTAGCAGCAGCACTGAAAGCTTGGACTCTGCCGCTACAATATCAAGTGGGGGCAAAATATCAGTTTCGCACCTGTTTTGTACTGAGGCCTCCAGAGTTAAACCAACAAGATTGGGTTTTGGCATATTATCTCCAAGCTGCTGACGACCCCAACTTTTTACTAGATGCGGCGACAATTTGGAACCAGTCAGTAGAAAAGTTGGTTTATCAAAACCGGACTATTGAACAACCACAAGAAACTTTTTTGCGGGGCTTGGGGTTAGCTTCGCGATTTTATTTACCTATTGCATCCAGTTTAGAAACTCCAAATCCTGAATTTTGCCGCCTCAATCCCGTACAAGCTTATGAATTTATTAAATCCATGGTTTGGCGTTTTGAGGATAGCGGTTTGGGAATCGTTTTACCCCCTAGTTTGGAAAACCGAGGAAATATCGCAAATCGTTTGGGTTTAAAAATTACTGCTCAAACACCAAAAAAAGCAAAGGAACGCTTGGGTTTGCAGAGTTTATTAAACTTTAAGTGGGAATTAGCAATTGGCGGTCAAACTCTTTCTAAAGAAGAGTTTGACAAACTAGTGGCGTTAAACAGTCCTTTGGTTGAGATTAACGGTGAATGGGTAGAATTGCGATCGCAAGATATCAAAACAGCACAAACCTTTTTTGCCTCTCGCAAAGAACAAATGGCATTGTCTTTAGAAGATGCTTTGCGAATTAGTATGGGTGATACGCAGGTAATTGAAAAATTACCAGTGGTTAGCTTTGAAGCATCTGGGGCATTGCAAGAACTTGTTACGACTCTAACAAATAACAAAGCCGTTGAACCAATTCCCGCACCTGCAACCTTCCAAGGAAAATTGCGACCCTATCAAGAACGTGGAGTCGCGTGGCTTGCTTTCTTGGAACGTTGGGGCTTGGGTGCTTGTTTGGCGGACGATATGGGATTGGGGAAAACAATCCAATTCATTGCCTTCGTTCTTCACCTAAAAGAACAAGAAGCATTAGAAAATCCAATTTTACTAGTTTGCCCTACATCAGTATTGGGAAACTGGGAACGGGAGGTCAAAAAATTTGCTCCTAACTTGAAGGTTTTACAATATCACGGGGACAAGCGACCAAAGGGGAAAGCATTTGCAGAAGTCGCGAAAAAGCAAGATTTAATCATCACCAGTTATTCACTAGTTCATCGCGATGTTAAATCTTTACAAGCAGTTTCTTGGCAAATGATAGTTTTGGACGAAGCTCAAAATGTGAAAAATGCTGATGCAAAACAGTCCCAAGCAGCGCGGCAATTAGAAGCAACATTTAAAATTGCTTTAACAGGAACACCAGTAGAAAATAGATTGCAAGAACTTTGGTCAATCTTAGATTTTCTCAATCCCGGATATTTAGGAAACAAACAATTTTTCCAAAGACGCTTTGCTATTCCTATCGAGAAATATGGTGATACTGCTTCATTAACTCAATTGCGTTCGTTAGTTCAACCCTTTATCTTACGTCGTTTGAAAACAGATCGTGAAATTATTCAAGATTTGCCAGAAAAACAGGAAATGACAATATTTTGCGGGTTAACAGCCGAACAAGCAGAAATTTATCAAAAAGTGGTGGAAGACTCTCTAGCTGAAATTGAATCGGCGGAAGGTTTGCAACGGCGAGGAATGATTTTAGCTTTGTTAAGCAAGCTCAAACAAATTTGCAATCATCCAGCTCACTATTTGAAGCAAGATTCCTTGGCAAAATTCCATTCCGGTAAACTGCAACGTTTGGAAGAAATGCTAGATGTTGCGATCGCGGGAGGCGATCGAGCTTTGATATTTACGCAATTTGCAGAGTGGGGTAAGTTACTTCAACCTTATTTAGAGAAACAATTAAAGAGAGAAACCTTGTTTTTATATGGCAGTACCAGTAAAAAACAAAGAGAGGAAATGATAGACCGTTTCCAACACGATCCCCAAGGGCCACCAGTGATGATTCTCTCCTTAAAAGCAGGAGGAGTGGGATTAAATTTGACAAGAGCAAACCACGTTTTCCATTTTGATAGATGGTGGAATCCAGCAGTAGAAAATCAGGCAACAGACAGAGTCTTTCGGATAGGTCAAACACGCAACGTACAGGTACATAAATTTGTCTGTACCGGGACTCTTGAGGAAAAAATTCACGACATGATTGAAAGTAAAAAACAACTTGCGGAACAAGTTGTAGGCGCAGGAGAAGATTGGTTAACAGAAATGGATACCAACCAACTCCGCAACTTACTACTTCTCGATCGCAATGCCGTGATTGAAGAAGATGAAGAGTGATTGGCTGATGGCTAATGGCTAATAGCTAATAGCTAATAGAACACTAGCAATTAGCAATTAGCAATTAGCAATTAGCAATTAACAATTAGCAATTAACAATTATGCAGTCAAATCAAACCCTCCAAGCTAGTAGAGAATGGTGGTCACAAAGGTGGCTCGATTTGTTAGATTCTTATCGTTTTAAAAAGCGGTTGGAACGTGGCAGAATCTATGCACGTGAGGGAAACGTCCGCAGTATTGAATTTAAAGGTCCAAGGGTTTTAGCTCAAGTTCAAGGAAGCGAGCCAGAACCTTATAAAGTTTCTCTTTCCCTCAATCCCTTTAGTAATGAGGAATGGGGTTACGTCGCTGAAACTATGTCTCAAAAGGCAATTTTCCCGGCAAAATTGCTGGCAGGAGAAATGCCGCAAAATATAGAAGAGGTTTTTACTGCCAATGGTCTTTCTCTGTTCCCTTTTACCTTGTCTGATGTTCACAGTAAATGTTCTTGTCCTGATAAGGCGAATCCGTGCAAACACGTTGCTGCAGTGTATTATCAGTTAGGCGATCGTTTTAGTGAAGACCCATTTGTTTTGTTTCAATTACGAGGACGTACTAAAGAGCAGATTATCCGCAATTTGCGTGAGTTACGCGGCGATGGCAGTGCAGAGACGTTACACACAGATAATGGAGAAACTCAGCACGATCTGTCCCGACATACCATCTTTGGGTTACACACACTGAGTTCTTTTTGGCAATATGACGAACCCCTTGAATCTTCTTTGGTGGTGATTGCACCATCAAGTAGCGAAACTGTTTTGGATGCTTTAGGAGCAATTCCTTTAGCCAAAGAAGAGGAAAAAACTGCAAACTTGACTGCTGCTGATGTCGTCATGAAGTATTTAGATGCAGTTTACAAAGATGTTAGCCAGAAGGCGTTTTTAGCAGCTATGAACGTTGGAGGGGGATGAGGAAAAAATTTTGCTGAACACTATAGTGATATTAACTTATGGTGATTGAATGGTAAAAAGGCATAATCATCCAGTAAAGCCAAAATGGAACTTCAAACCAAGATTATTACAGTAGAACTTTCTGATGGTACAAATGTTCGAGTAGAAGCTACACAGATAGGCGATCGTAAAATCAATTTTCAGGCTCGACCTTTTGAGGAAGTTGCAACTGCTATTGAATCTCTAACGAAGGAAATTGCTGAATCAGTACGTAAGGTTAAACCAGATAGAGCAACTGTCAGGTTTGGTGTCGATATTGCTATTGAATCTGGTAAATTAACAGCTTTAGTGGTCAAGGGTGCAAGTAATGCCAATATCGAGATTACTTTGGAATGGGGTCATTAGAAATCGGGGTTTGAAGCCCCTCTCCTAATAGTGCAAGGGCTCTCGAAAATTTTCGCGGGAGACAAGCTACCTTTACGCTGGGGTTGCACCTTTGTGCAGGGGAGGAAAAAACGGCTTATCCGACAAGTATTGGTCCCTCTCCTCCTAGGCTGGGGTGGTGTACACAAGTCTTCTAGTACAAGTCGGCGTAAATAAGGCAACCATTTGTCATAAACAAAAAGCTTATCTTAAAGGCTTTTGCGCCTTCTGCCATCTGCCTACGTACTTCTGCCTTCATGTACTAGGTGCATTAAAAGCGGTTTCGATCCCCCCTAACCCCCCTTAAAAAGGGGGGAAAATTTTTCAAGTCCCCCAATTTATCGGGAGTTTTAGGGAGATCTCTAAAGATGTGTACACCACCGTAGCTTAAAAAAGGGGGGAACTTAATTCCAATTTTCCCTTTTCACTGCCTTGTTGTTAAGCTCAAAAATACTGCTTGAGTATATACGTAATTGCTGCAGAAAAGGGTGTAAACCGTCCGCTCGAATCTTGCCGATCGTAAGCTTGAACCAGCAATTGTATTTCTTCCCCTGTTAAGCCATCGGTGGCTTGCAGGGCTGCATCAATGGCTGCACGTCTCAACTTTCTTAACTTATTAATGTCAAGTGCCAGTTTTTGAATGGTTGTTTTAGCAGACGTTTGCTTTTGTGGATCGTCTGTCGGCAGAATTTCTCCAAATCCAGAGTACTTAAAGTAATCCGGACAGTTTGGATCTAAAGGAGAAATCATCAGTTCCTCGTCAAACCAAGCCTGCTTTTTGTGTCCGCAATGAACTGGTACGCGAGGTCTGTCTTCATCTTCTCCCTGACACGAAGCTATAAGATTTGTGTATTCAAATGTGAGATGTTTGTATACACTTTTGGGTCTATAGTGTTCGATGTGGCATTGCTTTCTAGAAATGGGTCTACCACAGTAGCAACAAATATAACCTTGCTCTTGCAAAAGAGAGAAATACACATCATCTTTCACTCCTTTAGAGAAAGATTTCCAGTCAGGTATTCGGCTCCCAAGCTTTTGCTTCCATTTCGTTAAGCTATCTGGTTCTCGGCTTTTTTGGATGTGTTTCATCTGTTTAGAATTTCCTTGCGGCGGATCAGTACATCGGCTCGTACAAATTCCGGATCGTCTTCTCCAATTTCATCTGCCAAATTTTGGCGCAGTTGTTTGGCACTATCGAGATTCCCTCGATCGATTAATCTAAAGAGATGCACCAGAGCATCTTTAATTTGTTGAGGTCTTTCAGCAACACCCATGATGTCTTCTAAAATGGTATTGCTATCTCTGCCAAAAGAACTTTCTGGCTGTTGGGCAATAATACCATCAGGTGTTGTTTCTAAAAGAAAGATATTATCAGCTTGCACGTGACTGACAACTTGTGGGGAGTGGGTTGTGATAATAAATTGACAATTGGGAAATGTTCTGGTTAAAGCAGGAATAATTTCCCGTTGCCATTTTGGATGCAAGTGGAGTTCAATTTCATCAACTAAAACCACACCCTTCCCTTGCAGTGGATTGTCTAAACTTGGATTGGCTATTGCCAACCGCCTTGCTAAATCTCCCACTAAGGCTAGCAAGCATTTTTCGCCATCAGATAATTGACTGACGATGAATTCTCTACCTTGTTTTTTGACAGTCATTCGCAAGGGAGAACGCCCTACACGCAAGTCAGAAAAATCTGGTTGCATTGAGGAAACTGCATTTCTCACTGCTTCTAACTGTTTGTCTGTGCGATCGGAAATATCCCGGCGCAATTCATTTTCTAAATCTTCGCGATTTCGGAACCATTCAAAAAAGCCTTTGAAATCAATTCTGCCACCAGTTAATGCTTGGTCGTAAGCATTTGTTGGCTGAAACGAAAATGATTCAGCTATTTCTAAAGGCATATCAAGAACAGCACGATTCACTGGATAGTAAATTGCTAAGGGTATGTTAGCATTTTCCTTTGCTAACAACTTATTTCTGATTTCATGAACTGCTTTTTCTAAATCTTCTAGAAAGTCTTCGCTTGTCCCCCGATCTTCTATTTGGTTAAAGTCTTCTAACAAAGATTCTAAAGCCAGTTTTAAACTTTTCTGTCCCGCACGCTTTTGTAAAGGTTGTTCTCTTGTATCTAGTAAAGCTTTGATTTCTTCCAATCTCCTGGCTGCTGAACTTTCAGGAGATAGATCTTGTGCTTTAATCTCACTTAAAGACCAAGTTAAATCTTGTCCTTCATTTAGAGAAATTGTAATTTCAATCTGGGTTTCTTGACTGCCATTACTTATGTCTTGTTCGCTTAAAGAACGCATAAATTCTATAGAATCTTGAATTCTTCCTGTCATTTGAGACAAAAGGATAGCCAGACAATCAAGGATACTGGATTTTCCTACACCATTGACACCGATAAGTACAGTTGGACCCGTTCCACAAAAATCCAACGTTAAATCACCGATCCCACGGAAAGAGGACATTTTTAGGTGTTTGACTTTCATAGCATTAAGTAGATTTAAGTGAAATAATACCTTTATCAAAAATGCGGTTATCGGTGTCGATACCACTGATTTCTATTCTATCTGGATAAACTTCATACGCTGCAAAACTCAGCTTTGATGCAGAATAATCCGTCCATTCTGAATGGTCTACAGGACGGGTTCCCGCACCCCCACCACAAATTAAGTAAGTTGTTCCATTAATAGATTTTGTTCTTTCATAATGGTGTTCGTGACCGTTAATATAGAGTTGGACTCCGTATTTTTGAAACAGTGGTGTAAATATTTTAATAAAATCTGGATTACTACCATAAACACCCGATGCATAAATCGGATGATGACCGTATACAATTTTCCAAGGCGCGTTCGAGATGCTTAATTCATTTTCCAACCATACTAGCTGATTTTTCCAATCGGCATTGTTGTTAGTATCTAAAGCAAAAAATTGTATGCGCTCGCGACGAAACGTGTAGAAGCGACCCAACATATTAAAGTTAACATATTTCATTTGGGGATAGCCATTATCCGTGCGAATATCGTGATTTCCCAAAACAGCTTGAAATTTCACGCCTTTTTGAAGCAAAGAGGCATAGGGACGCTCAAAAACTTCATTAATTTTTTCGATTTCGCCGTTGGTATATATGTTATCTCCAGCAAGTAGAATGAGATCGTAGGGGTTTTGGCCGTGATATTTAGTCATTGCCCGAGCTACAGAATACTGACCGCTATCTCCAGTTCCTGTATCTGCAACAGAAACAAAACGAAGCAACAAATCTTTTGTTTTTGGTTTAGCCGCAACTACTGTATTTGCCACAGCAGCAGTATAAGTATAATTGCTATTTTTACTCCTTAAAAAACTGAAAATACCTGCACTAAGGGTACTTAAACTACCAAAAAAGAGAAATTGACGGCGTTTGAGTTTCATGATTAGTGGTTAGTAGACAAATGACCAATGACAAATGACAATATACGTTTCAACAAACATAAGATTTGCCCGGAAAAAAACTTATGCGCTGCACAGGTTACTACTTAAACGATTGATACAAAAAGATTTCTCCTCAGATGTTAACTTATTCCATTCCACATCTCGGCGTAAAACGATACCATTATGACCTGCCAAAAAGCGTGGTAATTGCTCGGATTGAATAACTTTTAGTGTTTGAATGTCATAAGTTGTATAAGTAGTTAATTCTGGCGAATTAAAGTTAATATCTAGTACGGTTAAAGATTTCAAAAGACGGGGACTCGTGTCAATTAACGATCGAGGTCCAGAACCAAGAAGCCCCAAGTGCAGTAGCTGTAAATTACCACGGTGTCCGGGATAGTAAGCGTGTTGATGGCCGCTAATATAGGTATGTACCTTGTAGCGTTCTAGCATTGCCCGCAGTCGATCTGCATTATCCATCACATTTCCGGGATTGTTACGACCAACTGCAATTCCATATAAAGGCAAATGACCGAGTAAAACTCGCATTTTTGCCGCTTGTGCTTTGGAACTCGCAAGAGTTTTTTCTACCCATTCCAACTTCTCTGTTGGTATGCGGCTAGAGGAACCATCCCACACTAGGAAAAAAATATCTTTGTACTCAAAAGTGTAGTAAAAAGGAAATTCAAAACGGTCAACAAATTGAACACCTGGATCGTGTATGGGATTGTTCCAGTACTCTGTTGCTAAATCTCTCTCTTTTTGGTAGATAAAATTACCTTTGGCTCCTAAGGAGCTTGAAGCATCATGATTTCCAATGGTAAAACCAAAAGGAAGCTTGGCACGACGTAAAGGGGCTGTAATATGTTGATCAAAAGCAGCCCACATTGCCCGAATTTGCTTTTCTGATAGGGTTGCTTTTTGTCCGGCGACCATGTCTCCACCACATAGAACAAGATCTGGTTGCCAAAAGGGAATCAACGCCATACCTTTATCTACTTCGCGATCGTAGTCAGTGGAACCATAAGCGCTATTGAGGTCGCTAATAACTAACAAACGCACATCACCGCGCTTCGGATTGAACAAACCCTCCGATCTAGCACTCTTGACAATGGCAGATGTTTCTGGAGGTAAAGATGACTGTAAAACTGTTTGAGGTTGAGTTTGGGAAACAGTAGTTTCTTGCGGTTGTTGTACTGCGACGGGTATTTGTGGCGATCTAACCGATTGGCAACTATGCAATCCTAAAGAAAGGCACAGCCCCAAAGCAATTCCAAAAAAGATTTGCGGAAAAAACTGCCGAAAACGCATTAGAATTTAAGTCCAAGAAGAATTTCATGGACTACCATAACCTAGTCTTTCCCTAGAAAATTTATCGAGCTTCCAACCAAGCTTGTAAATCAGCCACACTTGTAAACTCTAAAAGTGCTTCACTTAAATTTTCCACAACAGGTAAGGGTAAATTGGAAATTCGTTGCCGCAATTCCTCAGAAATTTCTCCAAAGCGCTTGTTCAACAGTCGGACAACGAGGTTGACTGTTGCTTCTTCTCTTCCTTCTTCTCTTCCCTCCTCCTTGATTTCTCGATAAACTCGCGTTTCCTGTAGTGTTATTCCTAGCATGGACTCTACCTCTGTTCGGCTTAATTGTTCAAACTTACTAGTGCTGTCAGTCATTTAGACCTCAACACTCTCAAGCGATCGCATCTTTAGTGATGGTCTAATTTATCGAGCTTCTAACCAAGCTTGTAAATCAGCCACACTTGTAAACTCTAAAAGTGCTTCACTTAAATTTTCCACAACGGGTAGGGGTAAATTGGAAATTCGTTGTCGCAATTCCTCAGAAATTTCTCCAAAGCGCTTGTTCAACAGTCGGACAACGAGGTTGACTGTTGCTTCTTCTCTTCCTTCTTCTCTTCCTTCTTGCCTTCCTTCTTCTCTTCCTTCTTCTCTTCCTTCTTCCTTGATTTCTCGATAAACTCGAGTTTCCTTTAGTGTTATTCCTAGCATGGACTCTACCTCTGTTCGGCTTAATTGTTCAAATTTATACACCATAATTGTTGTCACCATCTCTATTATGGCGCGATTTGATGGTTGAGATTGTTCTTGACGGGTTCTGGTTAACAGATATCTTGCTTCTTCAATGGCTTGTTCATCCTCTAAGGTAGTGAGTACCATCAGAGCTACCCATGAAGGTAATTGACGAATATCCCCCAACTCATTTAAATATACCCGATGTACTTGGTCGCTGTTGAGCAATGCGCGGTAAGGGTGACTATCGCTTTGTTCGGTACTGCGTGACGGATAAATTATCACCGCTTGCCAATCGCTAAATCTGTCACGGTTGCGGTAGAAATAGAGTGAAGATTCCGCACAGAGCCTTTCGTAAAGTCGTTCATTTTTTTGAAATTGCACCTCGCAAAAATAGACCACTCCTGCACCTCTATCTTCTGGTGGTAGAAAGACGCCATCAATTTCAAATTTCGGTTCTTTGACAGCAACGGAATCAAATTGATATGAGTCAGCATTTTTTGGAGGATCTGTCAATAGTTCAAAGAGTAAAGTTGGGGATTGCTGAAATAGTTTGTAAAAGATCGAATCTCGACGCATAAGGCATTTTGCTGAGTTTATCTGTCTGATTTACAATGCATTCAACAGTTTATACCTTTAGAACATCAGTTCTATAAAGAATTATTATTATTTTCAAAAAAACTAATTTCCTGGTTTGTTCTTGCGCTCTATTCCCTAAAGTGCAACTACAAGCAAAAAAATTTACATGTTGTTATCTGTGTGATGTTTTACTGAAATTGTCGATCTAAAACTAACCATGACCCTAACTATGACGCGGAGAGAATATTCAGACGCAAAGCAGTGTTAAATTAGCTGAGGAGGTAGCAACCTTGAGCGGTGGCTTTAATTGAAGTTTTATGTCACAAGACAATCCAAATCCACAACCACCTTCTTCTCCCGAACCAAAGGGGAGCCAGTCCCAGCAAAGGGTTGAGCAAGTCACTCAGCCGGACATAAGAGTTCAATCCGCTTGGAAATCTTTTATTATCAGAATTCTGAGAGGAACGATTGGAATTTTAGAAGCAACAGCGAACAGACTGGAGGCTGAATCTCCCGCTGGGGCTGTAGAGACGAGAGGTGGAGCATCTTCACAAGGGTGGGGTGCTGTTTTAGGAAAAATTCGCTCGTTCTTGCCAGAAAATTTATCAACTAAGCTATCAGATACAGCTTTAACGGGAATTATTGCTGGGATTGCTGTCATTGGCTTCTGGACAACTTCCTCTCTCCTCTCTGGTAAACCTACTGAGGTAGCTACTGTTCCACCAACTCAAGAAACACCTCCTGTAACAATAACAACTCCACCAGTTGCAGAGGAGGTTCCACTTACACAACCTGAGGAAATTCCAACACCACAAGCAGAAGAAGTACCTCCACCAGTTACAGGAGAAGTTCCACTTACACAACCTGAGGAAATTCCAACACCACAAGCAGAAGAAACACCTCCACCAGTGACGGGAGAAGTTCCCCCACAGGTTGAGGAAAGCCCATTACCAGAACCTACTCCCACTCTAACACCAGAGATAGTATTAACTCCAGAACAAACTTTGATTGCAGCTATCGAAAATCAGGTTGCAGAGATTAGCGATCGCTTTGGTTCAGGATTGATACAGTCCATTCAAGCTAACTTCCGCAGCAGCAATCTGACTGTCAAAATTAGTAACGAATGGTACAATCTGAAACAATCGCAACAGGACAAACTCGCGGCTGATATACTACAGCGATCAAAGGACTTGGATTTTAGCCATTTAGAAATTATCGACTCTCAAGGTAGGTTAGTAGCGCGTAACCCTGTTGTTGGTACTGAAATGATTGTATTTCAACGCCAAGCAAGAAACACTTAGGAATCGCATATGTTAACTTACCTGCGATCGTGGGAATTCTGTAGGAAGTACAGAAGTGAGAAAGTGTCATGCCCGATAATCACAAGCAACCCAAAAAAGATGATGCAGTACTCGGAGGACAATCGCCACCTCCAGTAGAAGGAGCAGTTTTAGGAGGAATCGAGGGCGTTAAACGTCGTTTGTGGAATCCGGTTGTTGACGTTAGAAGGGCTGCGGTTGAAGAAGCCCTGAATTATGGCGATGCTGGATTAGATGTGGTAATTCAGGCTTTGAAGGATGAAGCTAAGCAAGTACAGCGTTTTGCTTATCGGCTATTGCGCCCAAGGGAAGAACAAAAAGTCAAGCTTGCTTTACAACAATATACACCATGGGATTTGGTTGAACGGTTAGCTCAGTACCCGGGGTATCAAGGTATGCACGCTACGAGATTTGCCAATCGTCAAGTGGCGGATTTTGACCCTAATGTTGGCATCACCGATCCCATTGGTACAGCTTATGCGATTCGATGGACTTACGATCCGGAAGAATATGCCATCGCAAAACTCGCAAGTCTTTTAGAAGACCCCAAAGCAAAACAATTGGAAGCTTTAGTATTTGGAATGTGGAGTGAGGAAGTATATAGTGAAAGTCCACCCAGCATTGTGAATGCTTTAGTGAATGCAAAAAATCAGCTTCCCAATCTCAAAGCAGTCTTCATTGGAGATATTCCCTCCGATGAATGTGAAATTTCTTGGATTAAGCAAACGGATATTAGCCCGATTTTAAGGGCTTATCCTCAGCTAGAGATATTGCAAGTTCGTGGCGGAGATGGTTTAGAATTTTGCCCGCCTGTACGACACGATCGCTTACGAGCACTTATTGTTGAAACGGGTGGGTTAAGTCGGACAACAGTTGCTCAAATCTGTAACTTGAAACTACCAGCCCTAGAGCATCTTGAACTGTGGTTTGGTAGTGAAGACTACGGTGGAGATTGCTGGGTTGAAAATTTGAGCCCTATTCTTGATGATTTAGTGTTCCCGAATTTGACTTACTTGGGACTCCGCAACAGCCAGTTTTCTGATGAAATGGTTCATGCGATTGTGCGATCGCCTTTAATGAATTCCATCAGCGTACTTGATTTATCAATGGGGACTTTGAGTGATGAAGGGGCTGAAGTATTACTCAACTCTCCGGTTGTGAATGAACTCGACATCCTCAATGTCTCAGAAAACTTTCTCTCAGACGAAACGATCGAACGCTTGTCTCAGATCGAAGTTCAAGCGATCGCCAACAAGCAAAAAGAAGAAGACGAAGACGACTACATTAGTTCCCGTTACTGCTCTGTTTCGGAGTAGTATCCTTTAATGGTATATTTGTACTACAAAAACTGCGATTGACGGATCGCATGTCTAAGTCAGATGTGCAACCAATCTTAGGTTATGAGAATTTCAACTTGAGGGCAAGGAGTCAGAAGGTGATACCAGACAATCAAAATCAACCCAGTAAATTTGACGTAGTATTGGGTGACAGAGCCCCGCTTCCCATAGGAGATGTTGTTTTGGGAGGAATGGAAGGAGTGAAGCGTCGCTTGAAAAGTACAGTTGTAGAAGCACGACTTACGGCTCTTGGCGAAGCATTCAATTATGGAGAAGCAGGTATAAACCTGATAATTGAAACACTGAAAGATGAATCAAAGCAAGTGCGGCTTACGGCGGCTCGACTGTTGCGGGAGAAAGGAAGCCAAAAGGAAAAGCAGATATTAATAGATTGCGATCCCTGGTTGTTTTTCACAACATTAGAGGGTTGGAATCAATACACAGCAGTGCGAACAACAAAACAACTTGTAAATTTGTTGCAAGAGCCGCAAATAACCACTTTAGAAGCTTTAGTGTGTGAAATTGAGAAGAATGGTTCATATGGGAAATTTCAAGATTTTGTCAACGTCCTGGTTGCTACTCCCGAGAGGTTACCGTATCTTAAAGCATTATTTATGGGAGACCCAAGCGATTCCAAACAATGGAAGCGAGGATACTCCCAAATATGTCTAAGTAATATTAATCCAATTCTTAAAGCCTTTCCTCATTTGCAGGTATTGCATCTTTGCGGATTCTTTGGTCATGCTAGCAATCCAATTTTAAAAAACAAACAAAAGCAAGAACTATTACAAATTCGCAATCGTGATGGTTCTCCAGTAGTTTCTAAAAAAACACACACAGAATTAAAAACATTGATTATTGAAGGAGCAGATTTAACAGACGAACACGTGGCTGAAATTTGCCAGCTTGAGTATCCATCTCTAGAATATCTTGAATTGTGGCTGGGCAGAAGAGATACGGAGAAAATAGTTAAAAGTTTAGCTCCTCTTCTGTCAGGTAAATCGTGTCCCAATTTGATTTACTTAGGATTGATTGGTAGTGAAAATACAAATGCAATTGCTAGAGCTATATCTTGTTCGGAGATTATTAAACGCTTAAAGGTGCTAGATTTGGGAAAAGGCAAGTTGACCGTTGCTGGTGTTACAGATTTACTCAAATGCCCTACAATCGAGAACTTACACACTCTCAATGTTTCTGAAAATTGTTTGCGTCCAATTGCAATTGAGCAATTGTCTCATATCAATTGTCAAGTCATTGCTAATTCTCAGTTCCATGACAGTTATCGCTTTGATGATGATAGCGCTCGCTATTATACAGCATGGGAGTAAGGGATATGTTACAAAAATACGTAGGTTGGATTGAGGAACGAAACCCAACATTTACAGACATTTGTTGAGTTTCTCCATGGCGATTCCAAACCACAAAAATTCTTATCAGAGTAGTATTGATAACGACGCTTGAAACGTTAGTTACCAGCAATAGTTTAAATAAAACAACTTTATCTTGATAGAGGATCTTTAATAATGTTCTGGTTATTCGGTAGCTACAAGCTTTAGATATCCCTTTGCTCATACCAGCAATAAAAACAGGAACAAAATACTAGGTTGATTTATCAGTCTCTAATTCTTCAAGTTGGACAGATAACTTAATAGCATTCCTCACTACTTCGATAGAATCATCTATGTCAGGTTGAACAGCATATAAAGAGACTAAAAAACGAGAACCTATTACTCGAAGATGAGACGGGATTAAACTAGTAAGTATTTCTATAGAAAACTGTATACGCTCAAAGATTACCCTACTGTAACCACCATTGAGATGAAATTCTACTCTCACTACTTCTTTCTCCAATAAGGATTTATATTTCATTTCATATTTTTGTATTAAATACCTAAAGTGTTTATTCCTATTGACTATTAATAAATAGTACGTACCATTCTACGTATTAACTTATTAGCACGAGCAAATCAGCGTAGGCTGAAAACGCATAACCTATGGTTCTGGGGAATTTTGGCAATATTTACTCAGATGAGCTAATTACTGCCACTGAGTTAAATCGTCAGCCTGGACGAGTTCTAGACAAGGCTTTGGAACGTCCAGTGACAATTACTCGTAACGATCGGTCTTTTGCGTTGCTGCGGCGGGAGGAAGTAACTTCTCTGGTGAAGGTAGCTACTCAAAGTAAAACTGTTTTTGAAGCATTAACCGTAGCTTTTTCTCTATTACTAGGGAAAGAAATTGGCTTTGAACATCCTTATGGATGGTTGAGCGTGTTTGATTCAGATGAGTTGCAAGAGTTTATTAAGGAGCTAAGTGAGACTTTTCGGTTGATAGATTCCTCAACCATAGCATGGGAGATAATTGACGCGCTCATCCATGAATGGCATGAAAGTGCAATTGCCATCTCTAGCCCCGAACTGGTAGCAGCTTTTAGTGCTGAAACTGATGAAGTCCCATTAACCAAACCATAAAGGGAAGTGCTGTGTGAGAGAGTAAACTGTAGATGCTTTTATACATAATTGGCGAAACTCAGTCAGGCGATCGCACGGGCATTTATCTCAGCAGTGACTTTGTTTACAATCGATAACTGCCAAACTCTTTTATTTAGAAAATGCTTGTACTCGGTCAATACAGCCCTGCTTTACTGCAGAAGCTAAAATGTCTTTAGCACCAAGTCGCTTAAAGTAAAGTGCTGCATAATTCCTCTGCCTTTGCGTACCGTTGAAAAGGTAATGTTCAATTCGTTTTTGTCCGTGTGGTGTATTGACCAAACTGAGAGTATAGTCAACAAGCTTACAAGTCGCGCTGTTCAGGTCATTCTCTAAACTTTCCATTAATGTATCGACATCAGACTCTCCTCCAGCACGTCCCATAGCGACAAAAGTGTCATACCTACTGCTTTTTTGAGTGTATTCCTCAAGTATCTGTTTCACTGCAGGCTCTTCTCGATAGACAAGTAGCACATAAGCAGCGTTCCTGACCATCCATAATCTATCTTCCAACGCCTGAATGACTAAATTCAAACCTGCTTCGCCATATTTCAGCGCCTCTTCTAGAGCAGCGATTTTTTGCTTGACCTCTGGATTTGCAAACCGTCTTTTAACACCTTCCAATCCTCCTAACACAACACCATTAACTGGGGCTGGGGATATTGCTTGACCACCAAGGACAGCGTCATCAACTCTGGGTCGATTCGTACTTTCTGGCATTGTACTTTACTTTTGACACTACTACTTAGTATTCCCAATTACTTGAGGTAAGTGATAAGCAAAGCTTAACATCATGCGATCGGGGTAATAGGGTTTTGATTATTATGAGTACATTTGTACTGCATACGAAAATACAAATGTAGTCTGTAATGCGATCGCACAATGCTGGTTAATAGCTGGTTAGAAAATTATTTATTTAATTCTCTGAAAGCTATGGGTATCATTGATGCAAATGAACACCCCTTAGGTAAAACTAGAGGAGGATATAGAAAAAGTAAGGAGATTAAATAATGAAAACAGAACATGAAAGACAAGAAATAATCAAAGCTATCAACGTACTGCTAAATCAAGCTTCTGACTGTACCTTAGATGAAATACTCGCAATCTTACAAAACATTGAAGATGAAGAAGATGAAGAAGATTTAAAATCTGTTAAAGAAGCCAGAGAAGAGATCCGGTTACACGGTACATTCTCTTGGGAAGAAATTAAAAAAGAAATTGCTGAAGAGAGAAAACAAGACGTGGCTTAATTGATGACTTACACAGTTGAATTCTCTCCTAGTGCAAGAAAGATGTTTAAGAAATTACCTCAAGACTTGCAAGACCGTATACAACCAAAAATAGATGCTTTAGCCACAGAACCTCGGCCTAATGGGGTGAAAAAGTTGAAAGGCGAAGAAAATACCTATCGAATTAAAATTGGAAGTTATCGAGTAGTTTATGAAATAGAAGACGATGTATTGTTAGTTATTGTTATCAAAGTTGCAGGTCGGAAAGATGATTTGCCAGCATTAGAGTATTTAAAATTGTGGTTTGGTCGATATTACGAATCCTCACACAGATCAAACTTATTAATTGATAGTTTGCTTCCCTTTCTTTTTAATGAGTCCTCTCCACACTTAAGTTATTTAGGATTGCGTAGTAGTAAAAATGCTGATGAACTTGCTCGTGCTGTTGCGGAATCTCCAATAATTGAACGCCTCGCAGTACTGGACTTGTCTATGGGGAATTTAACAGACAAAGGAGCAAAAGCATTGCTCAATTCTCGAGCAACCAATCAACTTCACACTCTTAACATCTCTAACAACTGCGTATCTGCAAATATGATTCAAGAGTTATCTCAACTGAATTGTCGAATCATAGCGAATGGACAGGAAGAAGTGCTGAAAGAGGGCTTGGAGCCTCACGTTACTGGGTATTATACGAGTGAGGCAACGCAGTCATTGGGCTCGTGTTAGGCATTTTCAAGTAAAATTGCTACATTACAAACCGCAAATATACGGTAGACAGGGGACGAGAAATAATTAAGACAGTTAGGACTTGTTAGGTGTGACGCAGCTTGGTGAAGCGGCGGATTAAATGTGCTGCAAGGAAAAAGAACGGTGCCCAGCCAACGAGGAAGAGAAAAAACGCTGGCGAAAACGAACCAGGCTGGTTGCCCAGGTATGCGTTGGTAGTTGGATCGTCGCCCGCGATCGCGATGCCGATAGCCGGTCCAAACCCCTGAAGCGCACCCCACCAACTGAATGCTGCCAAGCAGCTAGTGCCAAAGCGATGTTGCGCCACAGCCGTCGCACGGTTATGATTGGGGGATGAGGTTGTTCGCGCAACGACGACAACAATGAGGATGAAAGTCCAGATCATCCACAGCGCACCAGTCCACGGATTGAGTCGCAAAGTGATGATAACTGTGAGTACTAGCCCGGTCGCGACGAGCAGCGCAGGTACTACCATGACAGCCGGACCACCGCTCTGCCGACGGAATACACGTGGCGGTGTAACCTCTCGTAAAATGTAGAGCATGCAGAGACCCACGAACAGGAAGCCCAAGCGTGCCGGATAGGTGCTGGGCATGGTATAACCTGCGTATTTTGTATGGTTCTCTTTCACGAAAAAGCAGAGTCGAACCACGTCGAGCACGACACCGGTAAGTGCCACGACGACCATCGACCAAGCAAAAAAGCGTCCGGAGCGCACGTGCGATTTGCTGCCCTTTCGCGCTATGAAAGACACAATAGCGGAGATCGGTGCGATCGCCCCTGCAATGATGTGGAGTAAAAGCATCGTCAAGAAGACATAGTTGGCAAGGGAGCTTCCGTAACTGACTGGCTTGTGAAGCAAGAACGTTGATTCCACTATGACTCCTATTCTGACCGTATGCGGTTACAAGTGAAGCATTGTTCGATAATTTTACCACTCTAACTTATCGTTAGACGGATTTAGCCATCATTAAATGGGGTGAAATAAGCATTGTACAGACATTTACGCAAGGACTTGATAACCTATTTTCAACATCCTGTCCGCTCGGAATAAATGGGTTTTGACTTTTTTATAGAACAATTGTACTATTATATCGTTTCGTAGTATTAATCTTGGACTAGAGGTGTGTTACGAACATGAAGTTATGGGAATCATAACCTTAGTGTAATGCAGAAGTGAGGGGGCAATGCCAGACAATCAAAATCAACCCAAAGAGTTTGATGCCATTTTGGGCGGACAAACACCTCCTCCAATTGAGAGTGCTGTTTTGGGAGGACTCCAAGGGGTAAAACACCGTTTGACAAACCCAGCTCTAGAAGCACGGATTGCAGCTCTTTCCGAAGCACTCAACTATGGAGAAGCAGGTTTAGATGTGGCAATTGATGCTTTGCAGGATACCGCAGAACAGGTGCAACGTTTTGCTTCGCGGTTGCTGCGGCAAAACGGAGGTGTTCGAGGAAAGCAAGCTTTGTTAAACCACGATCCATACCTGTTTTTCACTACATTTCAAGATTGGAAAACTGAGAATTTTCACCCTGATATTGGCATTACCAACCCAAGCGAGACTGCATATGTTGTAAATTTTGAGCAGTTGAAGTTACTTTTACAAGATCCTCAAGCTTGCAAAATAGAAGCGTTAATCTGTCAGATGTGGGATTGCAATCATTCCGCCGACCTTTTTATTGATGAGTTGTGTGCATCTTACAAGCAACTGACCAGTCTCAAAGCTCTATTTATCGGCGCTCTTTACGAACCTGAGTACCTGAGTTTTTCACTCAAACTGTGCAATCTTAGCCCTATTGTGAAAGCTTTTCCCAATTTGGAAGTACTGCACGTATGTGGCAGCAAAGGCTTGGAATTCAGGCAGGTGAAGCACGATAACTTAAAGACGCTGATTCTTGACGTAAGTAACTTGGTGGACGATATCGATCAACTGAGCGGTCTCAATCTACCAGCATTAGAATACCTTGATTTGTGGTTAGGTAACAATTGTTACGATAATAAAAATACTACTAATGTCCTAATGCCGATTCTTTCTGGCAAATTATTTCCAAGACTGAGGTATTTAGGACTGCGTGGTAGCCAATATGACGATAAGATCGCCTATGCTATTGCACCTTCTGCAATAGTTAATCACCTCAAGGTGCTGGACCTTTCTAAGGGGACTTTACGTGATAAGGGCGCAGAAGCTTTACTGAAAAGTTCGGCAATCAATCGGTTACACACTCTCAATGTTAGTAATACAGCAGTTTCCGATGTTATGAGGTACAGTTAGTATTAATAAAATCAAAAGATAATACTGTCATGAAAGCATATTCAGTAGATATTCGAGAAAAAATAGTGGCAGCGCATATTGAGGAAAAAATCTCGATTCGTCAAGTAGCACTCAGATTTGCAGTGAGCAAAAGTTTAGTACAAAAGCTAGTAAAGCAACAAAAAAGTCATGGTAATTTACAACCATTAAAACCGGGTAAGCCACGATTTAGTCATCTGACAAATGCGGAATTAGAGTTAAGAGAACTAGTGTCAGAGAATCCGGATGCAACAATAGTGGAATTCTGTGAATTATTTGCGGCAAAGACAGGTAATTGGGTGAGTCAGACGGCAATGTGTCGTTCTTTACAAAAATTAGGATTAAATCGCAAAAAAAAACATTGCGGAGTAGCCAAGCAGCAACTCCAAGAGTTCAAAAACTCAGAGTAGAATATTGGGAAAAAGTCAAGGAGATAGAGCCAGAAAACTTGGTATTTTTAGATGAAACAGGGGTAATACTGGGTTTAGCAAGAACGCATGCACGTTCACAAAAGGGAACAAGAGTATATGAAATGAAGCCATTTTACCGGGGAGCAAAAGTTACGGTGATTGGAGCAATAAGTCTTAAAAAAGTTGTGGCATTAATGACAATAAATAACTCAATGGATAGCCTAGCTTTTGAAGGATTTATTGAGAAGTTCTTATTGCCTCAATTATGGCCGGGAGCAGTAGTAGTTATGGATAATTTACCGGCACATAAACTAGCATCAATCGAACCAATGATTGAATCTGTAGGTGCAAAAGTCTTGTGTTTATCTCCATATTCTCCTGATTTTAATCCCATTGAATTATGGTGGTCACAACTTAAATCTTTTTTACGTACTTTTTCTCCAACTACAACCGAAATGGTTGATAAAGTTATCTCTGTTGCTCTCGACTTGATGAATCCTCAACATTTAAAAAATTGGTTCACTAAGTGCTGTTATTGTACCTCATAACATCGGAATTTGCTGTAACTACATATCAAGGAAAATTGTGAAACGGTTTTCTCGGTTGAGTTGTCGAGTCATTGCCCAACCTCAAGATGACTACCGCTATGATTCTGTATGGGAGTAAATTCAAAGTGTAAAAGCAGGCACTGCAGTGCGCTGCGTATATCGCACCTTTATTTTTGATACGACTACTCGGTATTCCTAATGACTTGAGGACAGCGATAAACAAGCGAGACATCTGAAGCCGTATCGCCGAGCGTTTAACGGGGGTTTTGACTTCTAATTAGAACAATTGTACTATTAGAAGAGTACCGTAGTATTAATCTTAGACCAGAGGTGTGTTACAAACCATAAGTTATGGGAATCATAACCTTAGTGTAGTGGGCAAGTGAGGGGGCAATGCCAGACAATCAAAATCAACCCAAAGAGTTTGATGCCATTTTGGGCGGACAAGCACCTCCTCCTGTTGAGAGTGCTGTTTTGGGAGGACTCCAAGGGGTAAAACACCGTTTGACAAATCCTGTTGTAGAAGTACGGATTGCAGCTCTTTCCGAAGCACTCAACTATGGAGAAGCAGGTTTAGATGTGGCAATTGATGCTTTGCAGGATACCGCAGAACAGGTGCAACGTTTTGCTTCGCGGTTGCTGCGGCAATATGGAGGTGTTAAAGGAAAGCAAGCTTTGCTTAACCATGACCCGTGTCTGTTTTTTACCACGTTCCAAGATTGGAAAATTGAGGCTTTCCCCGATTTTGGCATTACCGACCCAAGCGGAACTGCGTATGTTGTCAATTGCGAGCAGCTAAAGTTACTTTTGCAAGATCCCCAAGCTTGCAAGGTTGAAGCTTTAATTTGCGAGATGTGGGAGCGCTCTTATTACAAAGTTACTGACGAATTCTATGCTTTCGTCGAGACTCTCTTTGATGCTCGCCAGCATTTAACTCAACTGAGAGCTTTATTCATTGGTGACGCTTCAGCACAAGGATATATGAAATCTTACCTTGGGTTAGGTGATATCAGTTTGATTTTAGACGGGTACCCCAATCTGGAAGTGCTGCAACTTCGGGGTTTCTGTGGAGATTTACAGTGTAGTTCGTACCATCACAATCTCAAGACACTCATTATCGAAACTTTGTACCTGAGTGATACAGCCCTAGACCAAATTTATGACCTCCAACTGCCTGCACTGGAGTATTTTGAGTTGTGGATTGGCAGAAGTGACCGTCTCGATCTCGCTCCAATTCTTTTTGATGAACTGTTTCCTAATTTAAGTTATTTAGGACTGCGTAGTTGTAGTTATACGGATGGACTTGTCAGCTATATTGCACAGTCACCACTCATCAATCGCCTATCAGTGCTCGATCTATCAATGGGCGACTTAACCGATGAGGGAGTAGAAGCTTTACTCAACTGCCCTGCAATCGATCGTCTTCACACAGTCAACGTTGCTTATAATTGCGTGTCTGCAAGTGGAATTTCACAATTATCTCAACTGAATTGTCGAGTCGTTGCAGAGCCACAAGTAGAGGTATATGACCTAGGATGTGGAAGTGCTCGGTACTCTGTCCTGTATGAATAAACCAAAGGCGAGAATATGCTAGAACTGGTCATCATCGCAAATCCAGAAAATCGTCGGGTTGGTTTCTTGCAACAGGCGCTAGAGTATTTCAGTTTACCACCTGCAACTGTTGTATCTTATGAAGACGCGATCGCAGGCAGAGAAACATTAGAACGTTTTGATGCACCCAACACCATCATCCGGTTTGATTCCCCTGAGAAAAACTTTGAGGTTGATAAAGCTATTATTGCTGCGGGTGCAAATGTACTAGATGACGGTCAGTACCAACGCATCCATCCTGCTGATGCAATAAAATTAAGCTTCGACAAGGGGCTGATTCTTTACCACCGCCAGTGGTATCTAGGATGGCAGTATCTATTGCAACAATGGGAAAAGCAACTCAAATGCCCAACAATGAATCATCCCGAAGATATTGCCGTAATGTTCGATAAACCCCGATGTCACGAAAGATTCAGCAGCTACGGAATTCCAGTACCGCGATCGCTTGGAATAATTAAAAACTACGAACAACTGCGCGAACAAATGCGGGTGCAAGAGTGCGATCGCGTATTCGTGAAACTTGCCCACGGCTCTGCTGCTTCTGGAGTGGTTGCTTACCGTGCTACAGCACGAGGTGAATCCGCTATAACTACAGTAGAAAGAGTGCGAGAAGAAGGTCAAACCCTGCTTTACAACTCACGTAAAATTCGCCACTACACAAGCAGAGAAGAAATTAGTGACATTATTAACATCTTAACAGCTGAGGGCGTACAGGTCGAAGAATGGTTACCAAAGGCACACCTGCAAGGGTGCGGATTCGATGTACGCGTGGTTGTCATTAACGGTCAAGCACAGCACGTCGTTGTGCGTTTGGGCAAAAGTCCCATGACCAATTTGCATTTGGGAAATGAGCGAGGTGACACTGAGGAATTTTTAGCCACAGTTGGACAAGAGAACTGGGAAAGCATGAAACGAACTTGTGAAGCCGCAGCCGCCTTGTTTCCCAACACCTTATACTGTGGTGTGGATTTACTCATCGCTCCCAACTTTCGCGATCGCGCCATTTTGGAAATCAATGCTTTTGGCGATTTACTACCGGGAATTTTATGCAATGGAATAGATACGTATACCAGTGAAATCAAAGCAATGCTAGCAAAAACAACCCCATGCTTAACATGAATCAAATCGTCGGGACTCACGACATTCTCTTTCTCACCTTAGATACTCTACGATACGATGTTGCTAAAAACTTGATGTCACAAGGACGCACCCCGAATTTAGCAACCGTTATGCCTCAAGGAGGTTGGGAAGAACGCCATTCTCCAGGAAACTTCACCTATGCTTCCCATCAAGCCTTTTTTGCAGGTTTTTTGCCCACACCAGCAACACCAGGGATACATTCAAGGCTCTTTGCTTTGGGATTTGAGGGAAGTACGACTACCACGGAAAAAACGTGTGTCTTAGAAGGAGCTAATATTATCAGTGGATTTGCTGAAAAAGGCTATCATACAATTTGTATTGGTGGTGTTGGCTTTTTCAACAAACTTAACCGCTTGGGAAATGTTTTTCCGTCCCTCTTTGCTGAAAGTCACTGGAGTCCAGAGTTGGGAGTCACCAACCCTAACTCTACAGAAAATCAAGTAGCACTTGCCCAACAAATCTTAGCCAACACACCTCAAAACCAACGCGTATTTCTCTTTATCAATATCTCAGCCCTGCATCAACCCAACTACTTTTACCTTCCTGGTGCTAAAACAGACACCCTAGAAACTCACGCTGCTGCTTTGGAATATGTTGACAGTCAATTAGGCAAACTCTGGGAAGCATTCCAACAACGTGCTTCCACTTTCTGTATTGTCTGCTCAGATCACGGAACAACCTACGGTGAGGATGGTTATACAGGTCATCGCGTGAGTCACCCTTTAGTATGGACAGTTCCTTACACGGAGTTCATCTTACCCACAACAACCTAAATCATTCGTAAAATTCACTCTTCCCTCTTTTCTTCGTGCTCTTTGCGACGCCAGATGCTTCAACGGGGGGAACCCCCGCACGGCGCTGCTCTCCGCAATGCACTGGCTCGTCTTTGCGGTTAATAACTTTTATCCATCACATTCCTCAAAATAACTACCTAAATTAAATACCAAAAATCCCCATTCTCTCTTTCCTCTGTGTCCTCTGCGGTTCAAAAAAATAAATTATTAAATGCACCAATGACAAACCTACTCAATCAAAATCCCAAAACCCAAACCCCAAATCTAAAAACCCTGCTTGAAAAATCCCCCTACCAAGCTTACGTCTACTCGTACCCCCATAAAACAGCCTACCGTCCTCTTACCCCACCTCTACCCTTCAACGAAGTATGGTCCCAACAAGATAAGCGATCGCTGTTTCTCTACATCCACATCCCCTTTTGTGAAATGCGTTGCGGGTTCTGCAACCTGTTTACCACTGTCACTCACAATGAGGACTTTGTTACCCAATACGTCCGCACGGTTCAACGACAAGCACAGAGAGTCCGATCTGCATTAGGAGAAGCATCATTTGCTCGTTTTGCACTAGGTGGCGGTACACCAACTCAGTTACCCATCCACCAACTCGAAGCAATTCTTAATGTTGCTGAGGAAACAATGGGTGCAAGTTTGCAAAATATTCCCGTTTCCGTAGAGATGTCACCAGAGACAGCAACTCAAGATAAACTTAAACTGTTACGCGATCGCGGAGTTGACCGTGCTAGCATTGGTGTCCAAAGTTTTATTGAATCAGAAGTTCTGGCAATTCACCGCCGCCAAAGCACCGCTCAAGTGGAAGCAGCCCTGACTCGAATGCAAGAAGTTGGCTTTCCCACGATTAACATTGACCTTATATATGGATTACCCGGACAAACTGTTGATACATGGTTGCAAACCATACATCATGCTCTCCGCTTTCAACCAGAAGAAATTTACTTGTATCCTCTCTATGTAAGACCCCTAACAGGATTGGGGTGTTCCGATAAAGAATGGGATGATATCCGTTTGGCTTGTTATCGGGAAGGGCGATCGCTGCTCCTATCTTCTGGTTACACTCAAGTTTCCATGCGGATGTTCAAAGCTTCCCCCTCCTCTCCCTTGTCCCCCGATAGCCCCATATACTGCTGTCAAGCAGATGGTATGGTTGGTCTGGGTTGCGGCGCACGTTCTTACACAAACACCTTACATTACTCCAATGAGTATGCTGTAGGAGCGAAAGAAGTTCGTCATATTCTCCAAGCGTTCATCGAAACACCTGATGAATCCTTTGATTTTGTTCGCTATGGCTTTGAACTAGATGAAGAAGAACGCCGCCGACGCTACATTTTATTATCTCTACTTTCCGATGAAGGTTTTAATCTTGACGCTTACTATCAACAATTTGGTACAGATATGTTTGAGGATTTTCCAGAACTTTCTCAACTCTTCTCGCTTAATCTAGCGACACAGAATGAACAAATCTTGCACCTGACGGAAGTTGGAATTGAACGTTCAGATACTATTGGCGCTTGGTTATTTTCTCAAAGGGTTCAGCAATTAATGCAGTCTTACAATTTGAAGTAAACTAGCTAATGGCTAATGGCTAATGGCTAATGGCTAATAGCTAATGGCTAATAGCTAATCAGCAAATAATTCAGTCTTACAATTTAAAGTAAACTACAAATTGAATTCAAAAACCTTAATTTAAAAGTAATGATTAATGAATCGAATCAACCTAAAGAATCTGACGCAGTACTTGGAGGAAAAGCACCACCACCAGTACAAGGGGCTATCTTGGGTGGAATTGAAGGTGTTAAAAATCGTTTATCGAGTCCTATCCTTGAAGCACGAGTATCAGCACTTCAGGAAGCAATGAATTATGGGGAAACTGGGTTAGATTTAATTATTGGGGCTTTAGAATCCAAGTTTAGAAAGGTACGACGCGCAGCAGTACAATTGTTGCAGCAAAGAGACGAACCATCTGCCAAGTTATCGCTATACAATTACAAATTTTGGAGTAGTTTTGAACGCTTAAACGGTCTTCCACCAAGTCATGCAACCTCATTTGCCAACCGAAAAGTTATAGAATTCGATCCATCAGTAGGTATAACTGACACTATTGGAACTGCATACGCTTTAAGGGTTCACAGGCGTCAACCCGATATGAATATAACAGATAAGCTACAGATATTCCTACAGGATTCTCGTACAAACGAAGTTGAAGCATTGGTTGTAGGCAATTGGTTCAATGGGACAGGAGAATACAGTTCCCTTTTTATTGTCAATGCACTGGTTGATGCTTGTGAAGAACTCACTAACTTAAAAGCTTTATTTATTGGTGATATTGAGGATTCGGAAGACATGATTTCTTCAATAGAGCAGAGTAATATCAGTCTTATCTTTGTAGCGTATCCTAATTTAGAAGTTTTGAAAATTCGCGGCGATCGCTATCGCGGACCTTATAACGGAGGACTCGAAATCGAGCCACTTCGACATGATAAATTAAAAGCGCTCATTGTAGAATCTGGTGGATTGCGCCATGAAGTAGTTTCTCAAATTTGCAACCTTGAACTACCAGCCCTGGAGTATTTGGAATTATGGTTGGGGAGAGATGACTATGGTGGAAGTTCATCTATTTCTGACTTAATGCCAATTCTTTCTGGAGTGTTTCCTAAACTTAAGTATCTAGGGCTGCGTAACAGCGAATATTCTGATGATATTGCCTTTGCAATAGTGAATTCTCCAATTATTAAGCATCTGATAGAGTTAGACCTTTCTATGGGAAATTTAGGAGATGAAGGTGCTGAAGCCTTGCTCAATTGTCCAGCAGTCAATCAACTTGATACTCTTAACGTTTCTAACAATTGTTTAACTCGTGCGATGCTTTCTCGATTACAAGATTTAGAAATTGAAACGATTGCTATCCCTCAAAAACAGTATACCTGGCGCTATTGTTCTGTTGCTGAATAATTTAAATTATACCTTTAAACTCATAAGTGAGGTTATCAATGCATCTTACTATTCTCTATCGCGGGTCTTTAATTAGTTGCAACTACGGTTGCGAATACTGTCCCTTTGCTAAACGACAGCAGTCACCAAAAGAATTAGCTGTTGATAAACAAGAATTGGAAAGGTTTACAGATTGGATTGCCCAACATTCACAGCACAATTTCTCAATTTTGTTCACGCCTTGGGGTGAAGCGCTGATCCATCAGTGGTATCAACAAGCTTTGATAAGACTAACACAAATGCCTCACGTCCATAAGGCAGCAATTCAAACGAATCTTTCGTGTCAACTCGATTGGGTGGAAGAATGCAACAAGAACCGTCTTGCACTCTGGACAACGTTTCATCCAGAATGGGTGTCGCGCCAGCGCTTCCTCGCTAAGTGTCTGGAACTTGATAAGCGGGGTATCCGTTTCAGTACGGGTGTTGTTGGTTTCCCTCAATTTAAAGATGAGATTGCTGCTCTACGTCATGAATTACCACAACACATCTACTTGTGGATTAATGCAGTTAAGCGAGAACTTGGCAATTTGTCTAAAGAAGACATGAATTTTTTCAAGTCTATCGACCCGCTTTTTCAGATAAATATTCACCATTACCCCAGCTTTGGTTATGCTTGTCGTGCTGGAAAATCTGTGATTTCTGTTGATGGTGATGGCACTATACGACGCTGCCACTTTATTAAAGAACCAATTGGAAACATTTACGACCCCAAGTTTGAAGAAGCATTGTATGACCGACCCTGTACCAACACAACTTGTCACTGTCATATTGGTTACGTACATTTAGAGTATTTACAACTAGATAAAGTGTTTGGAAATAGCATTTTGGAAAGAATACCTGTTGATTGGGATAGAGAAATTGTGGTATAGTATGCAACAGAAACAGCAAGGATTCACAATCTGGTTAACTGGGTTAAGTGGTGCAGGCAAAACAACTATTGGTCAAGCTGTAGCACGGGAATTACAATTCCAAGGTTACAGAGTGACAGCCCTTGATGGTGATGTGATGCGCCAAACCCTATATAGGGACCTGGGATTTAGCAGAAGCGATCGCCAGGAAAATATTCGGCGTATTGGTTCTCTTGCACGTACTCTTACGTCTCAAGGTGAAGTTGTGGTAGTCTCTACTATCTCTCCATATCGCGTTCAAAGAGATGCAATGCGACATTCCATTAAAGATTTTATCGAAGTCTATGTCAATGCGCCTCTTGCCGTCTGCGAGCAACGGGATGTAAAAGGTTTATATAAAAAGGTACGCTCTGGAGAAATCACAAATTTTACTGGTATTGATGAACCATATGAAGTACCACTCCATCCAGAAGTTGAATGTCAAACAGATTGTGAAACTCTTGATAAGAGTGTCACTAAAGTCTTGGCGAAAGTTAAAGAATTAGGTTATTGCTGATATTGGGTTGAGTGAGAGGAAAAAGAATACCTTTTTCTCTTGACACCAAAGAGTTCAATTATACTTGGAGAAACTGCTATGGCTGAGTATCAAAAAGTGGAATATCGGATTGGTAAAGATGGTAAAATTACGGAAACAGTTATGAATGCTTCCGGTTCTAGCTGTACAACAACAACTTCAGGTATTGAACAAGCTTTAGGAGAAATAGAAAACCAAGAGCTTTTGCCTGAGTACTACGAGGGTGAAGAGAACTTAAGCTCCACAGAAAACCAATCCATCGAGCAAAAAGGTGGTTGAGAATGTTTGTTGATTTTAACATCATCATAATTCTGCTTGGGAGTCTTGTGGTATTCACGGGTGCGATCGCATTCTTACGCGTTCTTTTTGAAGCCATTTACGCTACTGGTAACCCGCAAGATACCTTCCTTTTGGGATTGATGAAGCAAGAAAGTATTCCCAACTGGCAAACTTTGCAGCAGAAAGCAGAAATCAGCAGCACTACCCTTTGGCAACTTAGGGATGGACAGGTGGCTTCCATAAAGTTAAGCGAACTAGCACAAGTTGCCAAAGCGCTGTCAAT
The DNA here is from genome assembly GCF_000760695.4 of Tolypothrix bouteillei VB521301. GTDB lineage: Bacteria > Cyanobacteriota > Cyanobacteriia > Cyanobacteriales > Nostocaceae > Scytonema > Scytonema bouteillei_A. Next base: position 1,289,347 of record NZ_JHEG04000001.1, read on the forward strand.
ACCTTTCTATGATTTTCTAGAAAAACTGGATGTATTGCCACCACATCCAGAGTTAGAAGCACGGCGTAAAGAATGTTTGGAGTTACAGAAGCAGTTGCAATCGCTTGCAAAAGAGAAAGACGCACTGCGTCAGGAAGGAATGCGACTGCATGAAGAATTGCAACAGCAACGGACTGAACTAACAAACGAGTTTCGTACCGCCACGTTTGAAAAGTTGCAAACATTGCTCTCCAACTACCCCAGCATTTACCAAATGGTGAGTGTGAAACCAGAACTACCAGCAAAAAATGTTCTTTCGATGTTTACTCCTTTAGAGAACTTGTTGAAGGAATGGGATTACGAACAGATTGGCAAACCTTGGGAACAAGTCTCTTACAATCCTCAAATTCATCAGCCAGATGCGTCTGACATGACGGAAGGCGAGATGGTTTACATCCGATTTGTAGGTTACAGAAATAAAGAAGACATTCTCTGTCCGGCTAAAGTCAGCCGCACTTTGCCTGTAGGAGGAAGGTAGAGGGTGGGGATAAGGGAGACAAGAGAGACAAGGGAGACAAGGAAGAATAGCGAACAAACCACTAACAAACAACTAACCAATGACAACCGTAGTAATTGATTTTGGTACGAGTAACACAGTTGTATGTACAACTGATTTAATTACACAAACACCACGAACTTTAAAGTTTGACTTAATTTCACGTCGGTTTGAAGTTGGGGGAGAGCAAGTTAGTGTTGTACCAAGTTTGGTGTTTGTAGAAGGGGAAAATCGCATACTTTTTGGCGAACAAGTACGGGCTAAGCGTTTGGGATTTGTTCAACCGGAGCGATATTTTCGAGCTTTTAAACGCGAATTAGCTGCAGATTTTGTTCCTCCTCCTCGTTTGTTGGATGGTAACAATTACAGTGCGGAAGCTGTTTCGGAACTGTTTGTGAGAAACATTTGGCAGATGGTTGAAGAACAATTGCAACCCAGCCATGTTATTTTTACGGTTCCTGTAGGAGCTTTTGAGCGTTATCTCGATTGGTTTCGCGCTTTTGCAGACAAGTTGAGTATTCCTAAAGTACAAATTGTGGATGAATCTACCGCAGCTGCTCTTGGTTATGCAGTGCAACGCCCTGGTTCTGTGGTGTTGGTGGTAGATTTTGGCGGTGGAACCCTCGATTTGAGTCTTGTGAGAACTGTAGGTGTTACTTCCGAACATCAAGTAGTACGGGCTGAGGTTCTCGCTAAGTCTGATGCTTTTGTTGGTGGTGTTGATATTGATACGTGGATTGTCGAGCATTATCTCAAGCAAATTGGTTCTTCAAGAACTGAGGTAGGAGAAATTGGTTGGCAAAATTTGCTGGAAGTGGCGGAGAAACTAAAAATTCGGCTATCGACGGCTGATGAAGCTAAGGAAGCTTGGTTTGATGATGAGAATTTTATGTCCCATGAATTGCAGCTTAACCGAGATGAGTTAGCAGAGATTTTGGAAGCAGAACAGTTGTTGGAGGTGTTGCGACAAGCTTTGGATGAAGTTCTTGCGATCGCTTTAACTAAGGGAATTAACAAATCGTCTATCGAACAGGTGTTGCTGGTAGGCGGTACTTGTCAAATTCCCGCAGTACAGCAACTTGTCACTTCTTATTTTGGGCGACAAAAGGTGAAGTTAGACAAGCCATTTGAAGCGGTAGCACACGGTGCGTTAGCTTTGAGCAAGATGGCGGCTGTAGATGATTATTTGCGTCACAGCTATGCTATCCGGCTTTGGGAACCTCACAGCAAAACTTATTCTTATCTGACATTAATTGAAAAAGGGATGCGCTATCCGGGAGCACGTTCTCAACCTTTGACGTTACAAGTTGCAACACAAGGACAGCGAGAGATACGTCTGGATATAGGGGAAGTCGCAGAGGTATCACAGGCGGAGGTTACTTATGATGCTAGCGGACGAATGACAAGTACGCATTTGGTTAAGCAAGATACCTATCGTTCTTTGGAAAATCATCACCAACAAGTGTGTGTGGCGCATCTCGATCCACCAGGGGAAACGGGAGTAGACAGGATAGAAGTGTTATTTGAAGTGAACGAACAACGGGTTTTGGTGGTAACGGTTAAGGATTTGCTGACTAAAAAGGTATTGGTGGAGAGAGAGGCGATCGCTAAACTTCAATAAATCGCTAAGAGGAAGATTCAGTTAGTAACCGCGATCGCCTTAGAGGAACATCGTCAAACTCATGAGGAAAAACATAATCTGGAGCCAAATTGACAATTTGTCTATATCAAGCGTACTAGGCATTAAATTCAGTCAATGTTAAAACGCAGTTTGGTTTCTTCATCTAGTTTTGTTAAGAAACTTCAAATTTCTGGGAATACTAAATTTGGAAGTCTTGAGAATTTAGCGGTATGGTCAGCGATCTTGTCAGTATTCCCGGATATTGCATAACTGAAGAACTATACAATGGTTCGAGAACCTTAGTGTATCGTGGATACCGAGAAATTGACTCATTAAGAGTAGCGATCAAACTACTGAAAAATTCTTATCCCACTTTTAACGAACTCTTATTATTTCGCAATCAGTACACCATCACTAAAAATCTTAACTCACCTCTGATTGTCCAAACTTATAGCCTAGAACCATATCAAAATGGTTATGCGCTGGTAATGGAAGACTTTGGGGGGATTTCTTTGAAAGAATGGAGCCTCAAGGTAAAGCGTCTATCTCTAGAGGAATTTTTAGTGCTCGCGATCCGGCTGTGCAATACCTTAGATGTACTCTATCGGGAGCGCATTATTCATAAAGACATTAAACCCAGCAATATTTTAATTAATCCCGAAACCAAAGAAGTTAAAATTATTGATTTTAGTATTGCATCTTTATTACCGAAAGAAAATCAAACACCGAGTAATTCTCATATCCTAGAAGGGACGCTCAGTTATATATCTCCAGAACAAACAGGTAGAATGAATCGCGGTATAGACTATCGTACAGATTTTTATTCTTTGGGTGTCACATTCTACGAATTACTGACAGGAAAGTTACCATTTTCAGCAACTGAGCCAATGGAGTTGATACATTCTCATATTGCCAAAATTGCACCCTCAGTACATGAAATCGATTCAAAAATTCCATTAGTTATCTCAAAAATTATCAGAAAATTAATGGCGAAGAACGCGGAAGATAGATATCAGAGTGCTTTAGGACTGAGATTAGATTTAGAAAAGTGTTGGCATCAGCTACAAGAAACTGGTCGGATTTCAGATTTTGCAATCGCACAGATGGATGCATGCGAGCGCTTCATGATTCCCGATAAACTTTATGGACGAGAAACCGAAGTCTTGACTTTACTGGAAACATTTGAGCGAGTTAGCCTTGGTGCAACAGAGATGATTCTGGTAGCGGGTTGTTCCGGAATTGGAAAAACTGCAGTTGTCAGCGAAGTTCAGAAACCAATTGTGCGGCAACGCGGCTATTTCATCAAAGGAAAATATGACCAATTTCAAAGGAACATTCCTTTCGTTGGATTTGTACAAGCCTTTCGGGATTTAATGGGGCAATTGTTAAGCGAAAGTGATGTCCAACTAGAGCAATGGAAAAATAAGATTTTAGAGGCTGTGGGTGAAAATGGTCAGGTTATCATTGAAGTCATTCCCGAATTATCAAGAATTATTGGCAGCCAACCGCCAGTAGTGGAATTATCAGGAACTGCGGCACAAAATCGCTTTAATTTATTGTTTCAAAAATTTACTCAAGTTTTTACGAGTGCAGAACACCCATTAGTGATTTTTTTAGATGATTTGCAATGGGCTGATTTAGCATCATTAAAGTTAATACAGTTATTAATGGCTGATACAGGTCATTTCTTGTTAATTGGTGCCTACCGTGATAACGAAATCAACCCAGCACATCCATTCATGTTGACTGTAAGCGAACTCCAAAAAACAAGAGCAAAGATTCAGACGATTACTCTAGCACCACTTAATAGAGAGCAAATCAATCAGTTAGTTGCCGAAACATTAAAATGTCAGGAAACTTTAGCATGGGAATTATCGCCATTGCTCTATCAAAAAACTCAAGGAAATCCGTTTTTTGCTACCCAGTTTCTCAAAGCATTGCATCAAGAAGAACTCATTCAATTTAATTTTGAGTTGGGCTGCTGGCAATGTGACATTGCACAAGTGACAACTCAAGCAGTCACAGATGACGTTGTTGCCTTTATGGCGTTGCAATTAGGAAAACTGCCAGCATCAACTCAACAGGTGTTGCAGCTAGCCGCTTGTATTGGCAATCAATTTGATATTGCAACTTTGGCTATTGTCAGCCAACACTCAGAAGTAGAAACAGCTGCGACTTTGTGGAAAGCACTGCAAGAAGGGTTGATTGTACCGTTAAGTGATGTATATAAATTTTATCAAACAGAAGCAGGCATTGGGTTGGTACCCAAACATGAGGAGAGCGCTCAACAAATAGCTAAATATAGGTTTTTACACGATAGAGTCCAGCAAGCAGCTTACTCCCTAATTGCTGACAACCAAAAACAGACAACACATTACCAAATCGGACAACTACTCCTGCAACAGATCTCCCCAGAAGCACTAGAAGAGCGGATTTTTGAAGTGGTGAATCAATTAAATCACGGAGTGAGTTTAATTAACCAACAAACACAACGAGAGCAACTCGCACAACTGAACCTCATCGCCTGTCGCAAAGCCAGAGCCGCTACCGCCTATCAAGCTGCGCGTGAATATGTTGCTGTGGGATTGTCCCTGTTGGGAGAACAAGCTTGGCAACACCATTATGAAATGACCCTCGCCTTCCATGAATTAGCAGCAGAAGTGGCCATGCTATGTGGTGACTTTGAGGCGATGGAACAATTTATTGATGCTGTTATCGCCCAGGCGCACTCTTTACTTGAACAGGTTCATGTTTACTGCATTAGAATTCAATCTCATGCCTCCCAAAGTAAATTTTCCTCTGCGATCGCGATTTGCGAAACTATTTTGCAACAACTAGGTGTAACGTTTCACACACCTACACCGACAGATATTCAACAGGCAATACAAGAGATTGAAGAACTCATTGCAGACAAGCAAATTGAAGATTTGGTTCATCTAAACGTGATGACCGAAGCAGAGAAATTGGCAATTCTCCAGGTTACCAGTAGCATTCTCTCAACAGCTCACATCATTGGCTCTCCATTGCTTCCATTGCTAGTTTTGTTGTCGGTTAAACTATCTATTCAATACGGCAATACATCGGTATCAGCCTATACCTATGTAATGTATGGAATGGTTTTGTGTAATCTGGTCAACGATGTAGAGACAGCAGTCAAGTTTGGTCGGTTAGCTCTCCAGGTTGTCTATAAACTTGATGCCAAAGCGATTAAGCCCGAAGTATTAGCTGTGCTGGGAGGATTTCTCCTGCACCGCAAGTCTCATATAAAAGAAATGTTGCCACTAGCGCAAGAGGGTTACGCGATTGGACTGGAAGTTGGAAACTTGGAGTTCGCTGGAAATAATGCGATCAATTTTTGTAACAATTCTTTTTGGTGCAGTCAGCCGCTTGCCATCTTAGAGCAGGAGGCTCGCACATACAGCAATGGTTGTGCTCAACTGCACCATTTGGCATCAGCTAATCGCTGCCGAATCTTTTGGCAATCGGTGTTAAATCTGTTGGGTTGTGCAGAGCATCCTACCATTTTATCGGGTGAAGCCCTGCAAGAAACAGAATTTCTGCCAGTGCTGCTAGCTGCTAATGACTTGTTTGCCCTGTATTGTTTCTATGTGTCTAAGCTGATGCTTTGCTTTTTGTTTGGGGAAATTGAGCAAGCTAACAACCATGCACTCTTAGGCAGAAACTATTTAATTGCAGGTGCAGGATTTGTTGGTGAACCTGCATTTTATTTCTACGATTCTTTGATTGCTCTAGCACAGTTGAGTCAACCGTCAGATCACGGCTCGACGGTATTAGAGCGGGTAGCGCAAAACCAAACGCAGTTACAGTACTGGGCGCACTATGCTCCGATGAATCACCAGCATAAAGTTGACTTAGTTGAAGCCGAAAAATGTCGCGTATTAGGACAAATAGCACAAGCGATTGAGCTATACGATAAGGCAATCTCTGGAGCCAAATCCAACGAATACACTCAGGAAGAAGCTTTAGCTAATGAACTAGCGGCAAAGTTTTACCTGGGGTGGGGTAAACAGCGCATTGCTCGGGAATACATGACCCAAGCCTATTATGACTATGCCCGATGGGGTGCAAAAGCCAAGGTTGCTGACTTGGAACGCCGCTATCCCCAACTGCTGGCTCCTATATTACAGCAAACACGTTCTTCCGTCTCACTTCACGAAACTATATCCGCATTGGGGAGCGCCATATCCACTAGTTCCGCTACTTCTAGCAACAGTGTCTCAGATCTCCTAGATTTAAAAGCGATTCTCAAAGCTTCCCAAACTCTCTCAAGTGAAATCGAACTCGAAAAACTGCTGTCATCGTTGCTTTCTATCGTCATTGAAAATGCGGGAGCCGAGAAGTGTGTGTTAATGCTCTTGCAAAATAATCACCTGCTAATTAAAGGATCGATTACCCAGGGGAGGGAGCCAGTAGTATTCGAGCACCTTGTGGTTGAGGACACTCAAGAGGTTCCCTTGAAACTGATTTACAAAGTCAAGCACAACAGGCAGACTGTTGTGCTCCATAATGCAATGGCAGATCCAACTTTAGCCAACGACCCGTATATCATTCGTCAGCAGCCTAAAAGTATCTTGTGTGGCCCGATTTTGCATCAAGGGAAGTTGATGGGCATTTTATATTTAGAAAATAATTTAGCAAAGGAAGCGTTTACAAACAATTGCGTCGAACTCCTGAATTTACTTTGCACTCAAGCTGCTATTTCTTTAGAAAATGCCAAACTATTCTATGAAAGCAAACAAGCTGAAATCAAGCTCCAGCAAAGTAACGCTTTCCTAGAGGCGCAACGTGAATCTTCTCTGGATGGAATCTTGGTTGTTGATAAAGACCGACAAATCAGTTCTTATAATCAGGGTTTTCTAGATCTATGGAGAGTTCCACCAGAACTTAGGAATACCCGTGACGATCGCGCAATGCTGGCATTTGTTGTTGAGAAAGTTGCCGATCCACAAGCCTTTTTAGACCGAGTTCTCTACTTATACGAGCATATTAATGAATCAAGCCACTGTGAACTGCTCCTGAAAGATGGACGAACGATCGAACGGACATCGGTTCCTGTAAACTCTGGGAATCAAGAAAACTGGGGGCGGATTTGGTATTTCCGGGATATTAGCGATCGCAAACAAACCGAAGCGGCTCTGCAACAGAAAGAACAATTTCTCCGCAGTATTTACGATGGATCTGAAATACTCATTATTGTGACAGATGTGATGGAAGATGGCAGTTTTCGCTATGCCGGATTGAATCCTACTGCAGAAAAGATATGCGGAGTTCGTGAGATTGATGTTTTAGGAAAAACGCCCTTTGAAGTTTATGGGGAAGAAGTAGGGAGAGCTATCGAAAACATCTTGGTTGATTGTGTAGAAAGTAGGATACCCATTTCCACAGAAAATTTGTTAACCATGAAGGGCGAGGAAAAATGGTTCCTGGCGACCCACAACCCGCTCAAAAACGAAAACGGACAGATTTGCCGAATTATTACAACAACGATTGATATTAGCGATCGCAAACGAGCAGAACTTGCCTTACAACAAAAATCACTGGAATTAGAACACGCATTACACAACTTGCAAAACGCCCAATTACAAATTGTCCAAAGTGAGAAAATGTCTGCTTTGGGTAATTTAGTTGCTGGTGTCGCTCACGAAATGAATAATCCTTTAGGTTTTATTGCTGCTAGTATTAAACAAGCTAAACCAATGTTTACTGATATTGTCGAGCACTTGAAACTCTATCAAGAAACTTTCCCCGATTCGAGCGAGCCAATTCTCGTTCATGCTGAAGAAATTGACTTGGAATATAGTTTAGAAGACTTACCCAAAATGCTTGATTCCATGTCTATAGCATGTGACAGATTAAAAAACATCAGCACGAGTCTCCGCACTTTCTCTCGTGCCGATCGAGACTATAAAGTACCATTTAACATTCATCAAGGTATAGATAGCACGATTTTAATTTTGAAGCATCGTCTCAAAGCAAATGAACAACATCCATTAATTGAAGTTGTCACTAACTATGGTAATGTACCTCAAATTGAATGTTTTCCCGGTCAGTTAAATCAGGTATTTATGAATATTTTAGCGAATGCTATTGATGCTTTAGAAGAATCTAACAATGGACGCACTTTGACAGAAATTCAAGCAAGTCCAAACCGAATTAAAATTACAACTTCAGTCGAAAATAATATAGTAAAAATTGCTATTGCTGATAATGGCAAGGGAATGAGTGAAGAAGTTCAACAAAAAATATTCGACCATTCATTTACTACGAAAGCTGTGGGGAAAGGAACGGGGTTGGGGTTGGCGATCGCCCGTCAAATCGTTGAAGAAACCCATGGTGGTAAATTGTATTGTTACTCAGTTTTAGGTGAAGGCACAGAATTTACCATTACCTTACCAACTACATTAGCGCCAACCAGTTGAGTTTCCCTCTAACTTTCCGACTTATTTCACCCACTATTTACAAATTTTTATGTCACCGTTAACAGAAGCACTCAACAGAATTGAAACTTGGTTTGTAAAAAACCAGCCTGAATTTGCTTTGGGTTTACAGCCAGGATTAACTCGCGAACAAATAGACGCATTGCTCGTGAATTTTCCATTTCGACTTCCAGAAGAACTCTACGAATTCTACGGTTGGCATAACGGTTGTACGAGCTTTGGCTACATAATTCCTTACTACGATAATTTTTTCTTTTTAGAAGAAGTTTTGAGGGATTATCAATACTGGTTGAGTTGGGACTGGTGGAACCCACACTGGCTACCAATATTGGATGGTAATGGTGATTATAGGTATGCTGTTGTTGTAGGCGAGGAAGCAGCTCCTGTTTGGTACATCGATCCAGAGGGCTGTACGAAAGAAATTCGTTGGGACAGCCTGACTGATTTAATGTTAGCAACAGCAGAGTGTTACGATACAAGCGCTTATTATCTTAATGAAGAGGGATATTTGGAGGAAGATCGGCAAAAGATTGCGGAGATTCAGCGCAAACATAACTATCGCGTAACTCAGCAAATTAACCCAGATGAATCTTACAATTCCTATCCTCCAACAGCGGCAAGTCAAGTTAATCTATCCGATCCAAATGCCTTGGAACAGCTAACACAAGCTCTGCAGGCATCACCTTTAAGCCCTGATGCTACTACTTTGCAAGCTATGGCGGCTAAGACTTTAGATAATCTTGCCAATCTAGGTTTATTTCAGGAAATAGGAGCTCAGCCACTGATTTCTTCTTTACAAAACATCATATACGATGGTGCAGGTCATGCTCTAGCAGCACAAAAGTTGGGTGAATTGGGAGATAGAAGGGCTGTTGAGCCACTTTTACAAGCTTTAAAAGATCGTTCTAGCGAAGTCAGGGCGAAGGCAATTGAAGCATTGGTGAAATTGGGCGCAAATCAAGCCGTCGATCCGCTAATTGCGTGCTTGCAAGACTCAGACTTTTTTGTACGTGTTAAAGCAGCATGGGGACTTGCAGAACTAGGAGATGTTAAAGCTATCGAACCTTTAATCGAGGCATTGAGACAAGAAAATCAGTCTACAGCTTGCAGTGCGATCGCTACAGCACTTGGAAAGTTTGCAGATCCTAGAGCGATCGCTCCCCTCATTGAAGTTTTACGTAGTAACGGTCAAAATCTCACAAATGCATTTAGCTTCCATCGTGTCAGAGTTTCTTTAGTAAATGCATTAAGTTTGATTGAAGATAGCAAAACAACAAATGCTTTGGTTGAGGTTTTGAGAGATCGACAGAGCCTTTTACAAGCTCAAGGAAGTTCCTGGCAAGAATTGATACAAGTAACTCAGCTTTGTGTAAAAACGCTCTTAAAACGCCAGCATTCCGAGTTGATGGAAATTTTGACTCAGTTGCTTCAGGATTCCGAGAGGGATATTCGCTCTCATACTCTTTTAGCATTAGCTTACATCTCAGATGCACAAATAGTAGATTTGCTCATCTTAGGATTAGCAGATGACGATGTTTTGTTGCGTCAAGCAGCAATTCAATCTTTAGGGGAACGACGGGATTTAAGGGCAGTTGAACCCTTGATTCGTCTTCTAAAAGACGTTAATGCGGATGTCCGTTTGGAGGTAATTCAAGCTCTAGAAAATCTGAACGATTTAAGAGTTGTAGATGCTCTCATTGGGATGTTAAATGATGATAATCCTAATGTTCGTTCTGGAACAGCTTTAGCTCTGGGTAATCTTGGAAATTCAAGAGCAGTTGAACCGCTTAACCAATGTTTGGAGGATGAAAGCTCTATCGTTCGCAAAATGGTTCAAGAGGCTTTAAACAAACTTTCCTAGTTATATCGCAATCCGGTTCAGATAAGACTCGATCCCCCCTAGCCCCCCTTTCGATCGCGGGGTTGGGGTTGGCGATCGCCCGTCAAATTGTTGAAGAAACTTGTTGAAGAAACCTACGGTGGTAAATTGTTTTGTTACTCGGTTGTAGGTGAAGGCACAGAATTTACCATTACCTTACCAACTACATTAGCGCCAACCAGTTGAGTTTCCTTCTCGCTTTCCAACTTATTTCACCCACCATTTACAAATTTTTATGTCACCGTTAACAGAAGCGCTAGAACCCCACTACCTGTAGTATCTCCCCAAGGTATTGGGAAAGTTGTCTGAGTGATGCTTAACTGTCTTAATTGTCCTTGCATTTTGATTGAAAGTCGGAGATATTAAGAAGCACAAAGCTTAGTATTACCTATTCTCAGTATTCTTCTGTAAGCACTAGCTTGAACAAAAAATTTTCCTAGCTTCTTAAGATCTTAGGAACGAAACTCATGTCTGATATCAAAAAAATTGGTTCATCTTGGATAATGAATTGGTTCTTTGGTTTTAACCAAACTCCTACAAATGAAGATAGTAATATTTATATGAAATCTGTTTTATGCTGTGCTAAAGCAGATGGAGTTCTCTCACCAGAAGAAAAGGATTGGGCGCTTGGATTCTGTGCGTCTTGGGGAGTTGAAGACTGGGTAATTGAAGAGCTAAAAGCATATGAAGCAAATGAAGATATAGAAGATGTCATTGCTCGCTCTCCTCAAGTATCAATGGCACAAAGAGATATACTTCTCACTGCAATTTGGGCTTGTGCTGCTGATGGAGAATCTCATGAAAAAGAAAAAGCGAAAATTCGACAAATGGCTTCTATTTTAGGCGTAACAGAAGACGTAGTAGAGCAGTTAGAGCAGCTACAAAAAGAAGAATCAGTATTACGACAAAAGCGTCTTAAACTCTTATATCCTCAAAAAAGCCCTTATTAACAATTCAGGTTTACTACTGATTGAGGTATGATTTGTGAAAACACGCTATTTGAGACGTGTTTTTATAAATTATATCTGAATTAGCAATGCCATTTTTCTTCCATTGGGAAGATAGAAAAAGATTTTTTGTATAAACCGAACTAGGAGGAAAATTGCAAGTTTCAAAGATATATGCAAAACTTAACGAGAGTTTAACAAAGGGTTGGGAAGATTTTAATAGCAGCGTAGAATTCAATTTATTTTATGAGTTTTTTCAATTTCTTTTGCAAGCAGGATTTGACGAAAGCCATTACAGAAAGTTTATTCCTAACCCAGCTTATGATAATGCTGCTAAAATAATTGGAAAGCATTTTTTAGCTACAGCAAGGCAGTTTGAAATTTGCTTTGACGAGATTTTCCCTGGCAATTTTTCCATGTCAAAGGAAGATGATAGAGAAGGTGTCGCGATCCGGGTGTTTTATTTAACTGCTTTTTATCAAAATCAACCTTTATGTCTTTTTGTAATTAAATTTTCTCACGATCGCGAAAAGTTCGGATTTCCCCTACCACCAGAATTAGAGATAGTAAAATTGTACGAAGTTTAATAATTTATACTCAAAAGATGAATATACTGATTGTACTGGGCGAAGTTATATTTTTGATAGTTATTTTCTCGCTATTTTACTGGCTAATTAGCATAGTTTTCAAACAAGTTGCTAAACTCTCTTGGCTTCAAGAAAAGAATGTCAATATAACTTCTCTCCAACGTCATATTAGCAAAATTTTAATTTTTATTTGTGCGATCGCATGTCTTGCTCTAATTGGCATAAATGGAGCAGTTATTTATCGAGGTGAAAACATTCAAGAATTTCAGATCAGTCTTATTCGCAATCTTCCTACTCAGTTTTGGAGCAAGTTTTTTACAGCAAGTTTGAAGACTGTAAGTTTACTGATGCTAATTAAAGTTAGCATACCACCTTTAAGTCGCGGTATAGACTGGGTTGGTGATTATGCTAAGAAAGTCGATAAAATTAAGGCTAATGATGAGAGTGTCGAGGCTTTTTTTAAGGTATTAAAAAGAATTATTATTCATGGTGTATGGGGAATTTCTGCTATTTTGTGTGCTAACTTTCTTTATCTTCCAGAAGTTGTTGCCAAATATATTTACATTGCTTTAAAAATATATATTACGATCGCGAGCGGTTTACTCATTGTCAAAGCTGTTGCTACTATTGTTGATACTCTTGACGATCTAAGTCTGAGATACTCTAGCTCTAACAATCTCCTGAATTTATACGAACGTTTGCGTCATCTCATACCCCTATTCAAGAAATGTTTGGAGTACGTCCTCTATGTCGGTATAGTAGATTTTATTGTTCCAGAAATAAAACCTATCGCTTGGATCGGTTCGTATACTCCTAAAATTGTGCAGATTATTGGGATTTTCTTTATCAGCAATGTTTTAGTTGAAGTTGCTTACTTCATTCTTGATGAGTTCTATGTAAAAACTATAGATCTTGATGACTCACAGCGACAAAAGCGGCTGACACTTATTCCCTTGATGCGAAGTTTTGCCAAGTACTTTGTCTACTTTACTGCCGGAGTAACTATACTCAAGCTGATTGGTATCGACCCTGCACCTATTTTAGCAGGTGCAGGAATTGTGGGTATAGCAGTTGGTCTTGGGGCGCAAAATCTGATTAATGATGTTGTATGTGGATTTTTGATTCTGTTTGAAAACTATTACTTGGTTGGTGATTATGTTGAAGTCGGGAAAGTGGAAGAGAGAAATATTGAGGGGATTGTAGAGGCGATTGAACTGAGAACGACTCACGTCCGTCATCCTGATGGTCAATTACAGATTGTTCGCAATGGGGATATTGGATCGATTATCAATTACTCTAAACAGTATATATATGCAAGAGTAGAAATTAGCGTTTCTCATGATTCTAATTTGGATCGTGTCTATAGAGCGATCGAGAATGTAGGACAGCAATTAAAGATAGACGAACAGGATGTTCTGGAACCTACACGAGTCGCTGGAATAGAAAATTTTGGGGAGAATAATTTATTGCTGCTGACGCTGACAAAGGTAAAACCAGGAAAACACCTTCATATTCAGCGCCTTCTTCGTAGGATATTGAAAGATACTTTTAGTCAAGAAGAAATTGAAATTTTTGGTTTTTCTAAGAGTTGATATTCCATTAGTAGGGTTAAGGTCACCCGTTCCACGCCTCTACTAAGATGTTTGGGCAAGGGTGTCTGCCGAGATACTAGTACATGAAGGCAGAAGTACGTATAGCCCTTGCGGGCATAGCTGCGGCATCTCGTAGCGTGTCCGTAAGGAGATACCCGGAGGGGTTAATGGTCAAAAAGCCATTAGCTATTAGCAATTAGCAATCCAAATTTTTTACAAATAATTTAGGATTGCTATATATATTTAATATCAAGCTTTTCACTGGTAAATATTTGTAGATTCAGGTATTTTTTGTTAACTGTCTTAACTGTCTTAACTATCCTTGTGTTTTTGCTTTAGTACTGGGAATATTCTAGCATTATTCCACGCAGGGATAGACATATAGAAGTTTAGTAAATAGAGGGAAAAAATTATGTCCGACATCAAAAAAATTGGTCAATCTTGGGTATTCAATTGGTTTTTTGGCTTCAGCGAAGTCCCAACAGATGAAGATTGTTGTATTTATATGAAATCAGTTTTATGTTGCGCTAAAGGAGATGGAGTTCTCTCAAGTGAAGAAAAAAATTGGGCTATTGGATTTTGTGCATCCTGGGGAGTAGCAGACTGGGTAATTGAAGAGCTAAAAGCATACGAGGCAGATGAAAATTTAGAAGAGGTCATTGCTCGCTCTCCTCAAGTGTCTATGGCACAAAGAGATTTACTTCTCACAGCAATTAGGGCTTGTGCTGCTGATGGAGAAACTCATGAACAGGAAAGAAAAAAACTTCGGGAAATGGCTTCTATTATAGGAGTAAAAGAAGAAATAGTAGGGCAGTTAGAGCAGCTACACCAAGAAGAATTAGCATTACGTCAAAAGCGTATTAAGCTGCTATATCCGGAGAAAAGCCCTTATTAGGAGTTTATGTGTTTTCAATAACTAGATTCAACTCCAACGCTGAATAATTCAAAATTTGCTTATTTGCTTCTTCAAAAGTTAAGAATATTTAGAAATAATTGGTGTGGAGTCTGCAGGTGAAGGTATAGATAGGAAAAAACACGCAGCAACTTTAGCGCGAGGAAAAGTTGGAATTTTACATGGTGCGATGAGCTATCTATTACAGAATGACGACGGTCAGGTAGTCGAAACGCATTCGATAAGTGCTGGATTAGACTATCCAGGCGTAGGACCAGAGCATAGTTATTTGAAGGATATTGGTCGGGCTGAATATTACAGCGTGACTAATAAGCAGGCATTAGAAGCATTTCAAAGACTTTCGCAATTAGAAGGCATTATCCCAGCTTTAGAAACAGCTCATGCGATCGCCTACTTAAAAACTCTTTGTCCTCAATTAGATAATAGCCCTTGCGTTATTATTAACTGTTCTGCAAGAGGTGATAAAGATGTCCAAACTGTCATTTCAAACGGTTTGACGATGACTTGAGCGATATGGAGATGGATGGTGCAACGTGTCCCCGGAATGCACGTGTATCGGCAAGCACCCGGCAATACATAATTAATTTTTGGAGATGTCTGCAACACGATTATTTTGAGGTGGAGTCGCAAAGGTGACGATCGCTTTCCTCTAGTGCTACGTTAGTTTTAAAATAATCTCTTGCAAACTTGCAACCGTAATGGACTGCATCTAGGTTGAGAATTTTCTGTAAATTCCAAAGAATAAGTGTATTGTCATCGCCTCCTGAAGCTAGCAAAGTTCCATCGCGACTGATAGCAAGCCGTCGAATGGCAGCAGTATGTCCTCTCAGGGTTGTGAGTTCTGTGCCATCAAGCTTCCAAAGTTTAACAGTGGCGTCTACGCTTCCGGAAGCAACAATTTGTCCGTCGGGACTAAAAGCTACTCCCCACACAGCACCTGTGTGTCCTTTCAAGGTTCTTAGCAACTTGCCTCTTTGGGTTTCCCCAGTCGCTGGTTCACCGTCCAGCGTCCACAACTTCACAGTATTGTCGCCACTTCCAGATGCTACCATTTTACTGTCAAGGCTAAAGGCAACTCTCCATACCGATACCGTGTGACCTTTGAGAGTGGTGAGCAAGCTGCCTTCCAGAGTCCACAACTTTACAGTCTTATCAGCACTCACGGAGGCAACTATCTGACTGTCTGGACTAAATACAACATCCCAAACTTCCGCCTGATGTCCTCGAATATCAATGGGAACAGGACGATTCCTTGGCCATATCTGAACGAGATTGTGAACATTTGCTGTTGCAATTGTTTGACTGTTAGGGCTTAAGACTGCTGCTAAGAGCCGACTGTTAGGATCTTTGTAAATTTTGACTAAACGACCGTCTGATTGCCAAAGTTTGATGACCTCATCAGTAGTAGCAGCAATAAACTGGTTATCATCAGCAAATGATACCTGAAATACGGTACTCTCATCCTCAGTCAAAGTTTTGAGCAATGTACCTTCGCGACTCCAAAATTTAGCGGTTTTTTCGTGGCTAGCTGTAGCAATTGTCGAACTATCGGCAGAAATGGCTATTGACCAAATTCCCGAATTATGAGCGGTGATGGTCTTCTGAAATGGATTCTCATTTTGCCAAAGTCTAACAACGCTTTCCCCTCCAGCTGATGCGATAAAACTACTGTCGGGGCTAAATTTCACTCCCCAAACTGAGGCACTATGTCCTTTGTAAGTCTTTAGCTCGGTACCATCAATGTTCCAAACTTTAATTGTTTTGTCAAGACTGGCAGAGGCAATCTTCTGACCATCGGGACTAAAGGCGACGCCCCAAACACCTGCACTGTGACCTTGAATAGTTCTAGAAAGGCGATACTTGCCATTTGTGCCGTCTTGCTGCCAGAGTTTGACAGTCCGATCGTCACTTGACGAAGCAATAGTATTACCCTGCGGGCTAAAAGCTAATCCTGTAACAAAACCTTTATGACCTCCAAGTGTTTGTACCAGCTTTGCTGTTTGCCAGTCTCTAGTATCTCGCTTCCAGATTTTTATGGTTTGGTCTGCACTTGTCGCTGCGATCGTTCGACCATCAGGACTGAAACTGACTCCTGTAAAACCCATAGTATCATTTTGAAACATTTTCACCAGGCTGCCATCAAGCTTCCAAATTTTGACTGTTTTGTCATAACTACCAGAGGCAATGAATTTTCCATCTGGGCTAAATTGTACTCCCCATACCCCTCCAGTGTGACCTTTGATAGTTGACATGACGTGCCAGGTGTTTTTGTTGTCTTTTTCCCAGAGTTTGATGCTGCGATCGTCTCCTCCAGTAACAAGCATCTGAGAGTCAAAGCTGAAATCCACTGTTCTCACTCCTGCTGTGTGACCTTTGAGAGTCGCCACTTCCATTCCATCAACTTGCCAAAGCTTAACTGTATTGTCCATACTTACTGAGGCAATGAGAGATTTATCGGGACTGACATCTACTGCCATAACAGCTGCTGTATGGCTTGACAAACGATTATATTCATCGCTCATGTAAATGGCTTGGCGTAGTATATTTTCCGCTCGTTGCTGGATATTTGTGTTTTTCATCCCGAGCTTTTGTAGTTTTTTTCTAGCTTTAATTGCTTCTACAAGGGCATCTAACTTACGATTTGAAGCAAACAGCCCTTCAGCAGAGGATATTAGAGCTTGAATTTCGCTGTTTCTTGCTTGATATTCACTACTGGTGGCTTGACGGTATAAACTAAAGGCTCCTGCCCCTAATACGCTAGAGATCGCTAACCCGATACACACTGCAATCAACAGAAATCTTTGCAGTTTAGCCACTTTGTTTTGTTGCTCGAGTTGTGCTTCTACTGCTTTTGCCCTGGCTGCTTCTAGTGCCATTTGCACCTCTTGGGCTTCACATTCTTGACTGGCAGCTAAAAATTGATAATCGAGGTCGCTCAAACTTTTACCTTGCGCCCACTGTTGAGCATCCTTTAATGCCTGTCCTCGAAGTAAACGCGATTTATCTTGATAGCTTGACTTAACCCAAGCATTGAATGTCTGTGAGTAAGGGCGGAGATTATCTAATTGCCTGATAACCCAATCAGCATTAAAAACATTGCGGTAGATAAAATTTTTGATGCGGAGATAGCCATTACGCTTCTCAACTAAACCAGAAAGCAACAGTTCTGTTTGTTCTTGACTGTCATCAGTTGGTACGAGAAGATAAGGAGCAGAGGAAAGTGTATCGTTATAACTGGTGATTTCTTGACTTCTCCATGTTTCCAGTGTGACGTCATAAGGCTCTTCTGCTTGCAAGATGCGCTGATAAAGCCCTAGTAAACGTCCTGCTTTTCGTTCGTCGAACAGCAGACGATCGCGAATTGTACGCAAGTGTTCTGGTTCATCTTGTGATTCCCAATTTTGGATGATGCGCGATCGCACGAGTTGCTCTACCCAAAACTTCTCAGTTCCTACAGGTAAGGCGACTGTTCCCGTGGCAGATTCTAAGGCAACCTGGCAAACTAACTGACAAAGTTTTTGGGTTAAAAACGGCTGTCCCTGAGTCCAGACTAGGATCTCTCGCAGCACTGTTTCGCTTTGGTTTACCACTTCTTCTAAACCTTTGAGTAAAGGTCTAGCTTCATGCACTTGAAAGCCGTATAACTCAATAGCTGTACCAATGTTAAAAGGTGTTCGGCGTTTGTCAGAGATGAGATCCGAGGGACTGGCTACACCAAATAAGGCAAATCCAAGACGGTCAAATTGCGAGTTATGAGATCGTTGGTTGTAGCAATGACGAATCCAAACAAAAAAGTCGTTGACAGAAAAATTTAAACTCAACAAGCTATCAATTTCATCTATGAAGATGAAAATACGCTGATGTTGCACGTAACGGAGCAACACTTCTTCCACAAATTGATGCAATCTTTGTATGGGTGAAAGGTCTGTTTGCTGTTGCCACCACTCTTGGAAATCGATCTGCTGTGCTAAGTTCAAAGAGTGGAACAAGCTGAGAATAGTACCTTTATACCATTGCAACGGCGTGGTTTCATCGCTACCCAATCTAGATACATCTATGTAAACACAAGCACAGCCTTCTTGTTCCAGATGATAACTGACTCGCTGTAATAAAGATGACTTACCCATCTGGCGTGAGTTAAAGACATAACAAAAATCACCTGCTTTCAATGCTTTATACAGTATTCCGTCTGCTTCACGAACAACATAGGTCGGATCGTTACTTGGGAGACTGCCGCCAACCTGATATCGCATATAAAAATGTGATTTAGAGAATGAGTCCTATAAAACATTAGCCTATTATACGTAAGCCAGTAGATTTATAGTAATGTCATTTGTCATTGTTTTTTGTAAGTTTACTTAACTGTCTTAACTGTCCTTGCATTTTCACTCTCAATATTGAGATATTTAAACCTATAGAACCAGTAGCAGCGTATCAGCGATTCTAGAAAGAATTCAGTAGGTGAATATTCCTTAGAAACCTAGCAAAGAATTCTTTCATTTATATATACCTGCTAGACAATCAATTATCAAAATATCAAAGAGGTCATTAGTGAGCACCATTAAAGAAGTACTACCTGCTTCAGAATTTCTAAAAAAGAACTTAGGTATTTCCGAAATTCCTGTTGAAGCATACCTCAACTATGGATATGCATTACTTGCTATTGCTGGAGCTGATGGAGAAGTCTCAGAAGCTGAACTTAATTGGTTACTAAATCACCAGCGTATGGCTGGCGCTCCTGAAGATGCAATCGAGAAATACAAAACATTTGAATATAAAAAGGCTGACTTAGAAAATTTGCTTGCTAAGATTACAGTCGATGTTCCTACTTGGTCAAAATCGAGGTCATTACTGTATCACGCAATTCAAATGGCTCGCGCCGATGAGAATTACTCAGTTGAAGAGCAAAAAGCTGTTAAGAAAGCAGCTAAGCTCTTGAAAGTCGAGGATGACATCGCGCTTGCTCTTCATAGATTGGTAGAGACAGAAGAAGCAGTCACTGCACTACGTAAAGCGCTACTACAGACTGAAGTTTTGGCTTAATTGAGTAGATTCAAAATCTCCACCAGGGTGTGGAGTGTGGGAATCTACAAACAAATAGAGTGCAAGTTGCTATAAAGTTTGTCTACACCTCACACCCCTAACACCCTAATTTTTATTAAATGAAACAGGAATTCAATTTTTTTCAACATTGGTATCCTCTTTCGCCAGTCAAAGACTTAGATCCCAAGCAACCAACTTCAGTGACACTTTTGGGACTTCGTTTAGTCATCTGGAAACCCAAATCATCTGAAACTTTCCAAGTATTTTTAGATCGATGTCCTCACCGCCTTGCTCCCCTAAGTGAAGGGCGCATTGATGATCGAACGGGGAATTTAATGTGTAGCTATCACGGTTGGCAATTTGATAAACAAGGCATCTGTGCTCATATTCCCCAAGCAGAAAGTCCTGCACTCGCAAGCAAGAATAAAGAAAATCTATGTGCTATGGCACTACCAGTTCGTCAGCAACAAGATTTACTCTGGGTTTGGCCAGATGCAAAATCAAGCGAACAAGCCGCTAGTACACCCTTACCTTTATCACCGCAAGTAGATGCTACTATTGGCTTTGTTTGGACTTCTTTTGTACGAGATTTAGAGTACGACTGGCAAACTCTTGTGGAAAATGTGGCAGATCCGAGTCACGTTCCTTTTGCCCATCACGGCGTGCAAGGCGATCGCAATCGAGCAAAACCGATTCCGCTTGAAATTGTGCGATCGACACCCGATTTAATTGAAGCGACTACAAAAGGAAGTTCTCAAAGAACAATTACTTTTGAACCACCTTGTCGTTTGGAGTATGCGTTCAGTTTTGGTAATAATGGCAAACGCTTTGGGTTTGTCTCTTACTGTATACCTGTCTGTCCGGGTAAGTCTAGAATTATCATCCAATTTGCCCGAAACTTTGGCAAAACACTCTATCGTCTCAAACCTCGTTGGTGGGATCATATTAGCGAACGTCATTTGGTGATTGATGGAGATATGGTTCTTCTACAGCAGCAAGAGTACTTTCTCCAACAAAGGCAATCGACTGAAAGCTGGAAAACTGCATATCAGTTACCGACAAGTGCAGATCGTTTAATCATTGAGTTTAGGAATTGGTTCGATCGCTATTGTCACGGACAACTACCTTGGAGCGAAGTTGGAATCAGTGTTCCACAAACACGGAGTATAAACGCTCGTCGCCAACAAATCCTCGATCGCTACACGCAACACACTCAACATTGTCGTAGCTGTCGAGAAGCACTTTTGGTTGTGCAACGCTTGCAAGCAGTGCTTTTAATCTACTTTGTGGTTAATGTTTGTGCTGTTGCTATCCTTCCCGATAAATGGCGATTATCTCTCGGTTTACCCTTAATTGCGATCGCACTACTAGGTTTGGGAGTTTTTGCTTGGCTGAAGTTCTGGCTTTATCCGAGATTTTACTTTGTAGATTACATCCATGCACGCAGATAGACAGTTTAGTCTGTTTTAAGCGGGCAAAATGCCCGCATCACAAAAGAAGCGTTATATCTAGCCGATATCTGAAAAATATTTTTTAGACTTTCAATTCTTAAAGGGAACGCAAATAATGAAATGATAGCTAATGCAATATAGATAGTTGTTTTTGAAAATAGGCACGATAGAGTTCGCAACGCGGAACCAGACGTTCGCCAACGTATGCAACCAATCCTAAACTATGAAGCTTATAGGCTTCAATGGGGGAAAGAGCAATGCTTTGTTCTGCTTCAAGCAACTGAGTATATGCTCGTATTAGTGTGGGCTTTTCTTGCAGAACTACCCAATGTTGCCAGAGATGATGTTGGTAGACTCCTCCATTGGCAAGTGCTTCGGCGAGCAGATCGTCTAAAGCCATTCCTTGACAACATATATAATACAAAGCAATCCTCACGAGTGCTGGATGCCCGCCTATCAGAGACATCAAATTCCTAGCTTCTTTTCCAGAATTCCAATTCAGCCCGTACCGTTGCGCTAGTTCCTGAACTTGTTGCTGCGTGAATTCTGGTAGGCGTAATGGTAGCCCAATATTGAACGGAGAACGATTGATATCCAGGGAAACATAAACTTCAGTAGAGTAAACCACAACAAGTCTTAATTTTTGCCAGTTCTTATCCCGGCGTGCTTCTTCATACCACGATCGCAACAAAGGAAAAAACTCTTGAGCAAGATGAGGGTGTTCAAACAAGCAGTCAACCTGTTCTAAGACAAGAACTATCGGATTTCTAGATTGCTCGAGCAAGTAGTTTCTTAGGTAGAAGCTACAACTCAACTTACTGCCTATTTCTTCATCCCAGTGGGCATCTAAATTGGGCTCGATCCCTAAGTCTTTTGCCATTCGCCAACAAAAACAACGCAAAAACTGGTTGACACTTTTCAAGTTCAGTGAATCAATTTGCTGACAATCCAGCTTAACTGTATGATAATCTAGCTGTTGAGCAAAGTTTAACAACCGCAATACTAGAGAACTTTTCCCCATGCCTCTTGGCGATCGAATGCGGATAACACAGCCCGGTTGAGATATTTCCTGATAAACTGTGTTCTCAATCAGTGGATTTTCTATGTAAAATGGAGAATCCAGGGGAACTGGACCATCGGGATAGTGGCATATATCTTGATATCTGTCAAGAGTTTTGTTAAGGGAAGAATGAGCTTTTGCTTCGAGTAGACCTATCTCTTTTTCGTCCGCTTCCTGTGAAAGCGTTTCAGTCCCATCCTCCCCATCTAACTCGCTCACAATGCTGTAGTCCTCTTTGTGTAATTCTAAATTGAAGGCACTAAAGCAAAGTGTTAGAGTTCTCCGGTCCACACTTGTATTCAAAGACCATAATCGACTTAATGTTTTATTGGAAACTTTTACGCGATCGCTTAACTCATCTAAGGTAAAGCGCTCTCCATTGTTTTGTGCCATCTCAAGAGCCAAAATTGCAGCTTGCAACCGTTGTAACCCTGCATTGGTCAGCGAGACACCCCGTTTTCGTCTGATTTTGGATTGAATCATGTTGTTAATATATTGTCTTACCCCTCCTATTTATCTTAATTGTCTTAACTGCCTTTGTTGTAGCTTTTTCAAAGATAAAATTTAAAAAAAGCCTGAACTTTCTTCAAATAGGCTACTTTTTCGGTTTTCTGTAGGAAAAGTAGGAAAAGTCGTTACTGCTATATTCCTAAAATAAATCCAGAATATATTATTAGATTATATTATTCAACTTTTTTGGATAAATTACCTTACCTGATGCTTTCAATGGGATGCTAAATGATGATAATCCTAATGTTTGTTCTGGAACAGCTTTAGCTCTGAGTAATCTTGGAGATTCAAGAGCAGTTGAACTGTTTAATCAATGTTTGGAGGATGAAAGCTCTATAGTTTGCAAAATGGTTCAAAAGGCTTTAAACAATCTTTCCTAGTTATATCGCTGTAGCGTTTCTTTATTGAACTGGAGTGCAATGATAAATAATCACAAAGAACCTAAAAAAGATTGCGTTCATCTGCTACAGGCTGCGGTTCCTTAATTATTTGATGTATTTCACCTAATTGAAATCCGCTACCAATTAACGCTTTAGTCTTTCTTTTTTTAAGGTTTCTAAAGATTTACCTATAGACGTTGCTACATCTAAAAACTGTAAGGGTGAATTATTGATAATTTTGAGAGTACTGTCTAAGTTAGCGATCGCTCGCTCTAATTCAGGGGTAGGAAGCAGGCTAGCTTTTTGCTGAAAGCTCTGAGCAATATTGCTCAAGATATGTGTAGTGTATATACGATTCCCTTGTTCTTGACCCTGCAATTCCTTCATCAGTAAAGCAAATGCGGTTTCAGTGTGCGAACCAATATCGACTATCAAAGCAGAAGCTGCATGAATGCGAACAATTGCATTTTTATCTTGCAATGCGTTCATAACGACGGGTAGAATTTCAGAATTGTCTCGCCCAACGACCCCTAAAGCAGAGACAGCAATGGCTCGAACAGATGAATTGTTGTCTTTTTGAGAAACTTCAATAAGTGTTGGTATCGCTTGGGCTGCGTCTTTACCTATTTTGCTGAAAGCAATGGCAGTATTCCGACGAACTTCGTCATCCTTATCATATAATACCGATATTAAAGCAGGAACAGCTAGGTTATGTTCTTCGCCAATTTCACCTAAAGTAAAAGCCGCCGTTGCACGAACTTCTGCATTCCGGTCTCGCAAAGCTGCAATAATTTTTGGTACAGCAACTTTGGCTTCTACTCCAATCTTCCCAAGAGCTATGACAGCAGCAGAACGAACGGATGTTTCTTTGTCGTGTAACGCCTGAATGAGAGCCGGGAAAGCTGCTTTGGCTTCTTTTCCAATACTGCTTAAAGCGAAAGCTGCGCCAAAGCGAACATCTTGCTCTGGATCTTGTAAAGCGACAATCAGCACGGGGACTGCTTCGGCAGCAACCTCACCCATTAATGATAAGGCGCTCGTAGCACTCTTACGAACTTCCACATCTTGATTTTGCAATGCTGTCATCAAAGCGGGAACAGCTGGCTTACCAATAGAAACCAAATATTTTACAGCCTCCGGTTGCTGCGGACCTCTCTTAAGCTGCTGAATGTAAAAGTTAATTTGCTGCTGTGCGGGCTGCTGCGCTAGCGTTGTATCTGCTATCAATAATGGTGATAAAAAGCACAGAAAGATGGCTCCGATCTGAACGAGCTGCTTCTTTGGTTGTAGTAATGTCGGTCTACTGAAATATGCAAGTTTCAAGAGATGTTCGTGGGTATCCTAATCTTATAAGAATAGTATAAATTAAATTTTTAAATAAAAATTCTTAGTATAATTACGTAGCTTTTTGCGTTTGGACGTGGTTAAAAATTCAGGCGCATTCTTATAGTCAACACACGTATTTAGTCCTCGCAAGAACTGACGCATTTCTTTCGATAAATGATAAAGCTAGCTCTTGATTGTTAACTTTAGTAAAGTTTTTAAAAGATAGTCGGGGGACAATGCCCACCACTAAGACTTTTGATGGGCATTGCTTACCCTACTAGCATTGCAAAAATCACATAAGAGTCCCATAGTATATTCAGGCAGCATATAAAAATTAGCCTCGGTGCAAAGCGTTTCTGCCAAAAGATAGATAACTTATGGCTGCCATAGAGAAAAATCAATAACAATAATAAGAAATTTTACAATTATAAGATTTTCTTAGAGTAAGCATCTATTAATTGTGTAGTTCACTAATTTACTTTTGATGACAATAGAAGATAATCTATTAAGAAGATTAAACAACACTTAAATTTTCAATGCATATTTGCATTTTCGGGAAAACACTCTCCTTACCACAAGGTGACCGATTTTGATTTCCTCTTTTTTAGAGTCCTTTGATGCTTGGGGGTCTATTCAAGTAAGTCATCTTTGGTGGAGGAGAGAAAAAGTAACAGTTGTTATGTGATAACAGCGTTCTATTGTGCTGCAAATTTAAAGGAGATTGAATGGCTTCTTTTCTGCTTGAAAGTGTTTGGTTAATTCCTTGCTATTCTCTTGTTGGCTCTTGTTTAGCCATCTTTTGGTCGCCGGGAATCATTAGGCGTACAGGGCCAAGACCGGCAGGTTATATTAACTTAGTAATGACGTTTTTGTCGTTTGTTCATGCGGCTTTAGCATTTCCAGCAACCTGGAATCAAGTACCGTATGAAGTATCTATCCCTTGGCTGAGTACGGCTGGTTTAAATCTCTCTATTGACGTATCCGTCTCTTCTGCAAGTGTAGGTGCGATAATTGTAATCACTGGCTTAAATTTTTTAGCACAAATTTTTGCGATCGGCTACATGGAGATGGACTGGGGCTGGGCGCGTTTCTATGCTCTGCTGGGCTTGTTTGAAGCTGGTCTGTGTGCTCTTGTATTGTGCAACTCTTTGTTCTTCAGTTATGTGATTCTGGAAATCCTGACACTGGGAACTTACTTATTAGTAGGACTTTGGTTTAGTCAACCGTTAGTTGTAACTGGCGCTCGAGATGCTTTCTTAACAAAGCGGGTCGGAGATTTATTTTTGCTGATGGGGGTTCTGGCAATCTGGTCTGTGGCTGGAACGTGGAATTATACAGATTTAGCTCGGTGGGCAGAGACAGCTGATGTCAACCCTGTTTTTTTGACTTTAACGTGTTTGGCACTCATTGCAGGTCCAATGGGTAAGTGCGCTCAGTTTCCCTTGCATTTGTGGTTGGATGAAGCAATGGAAGGACCTATTCCCAGTACGATTCTACGGAACTCCGTGGTCGTTGCTACTGGCGCTTGGGTACTGATTAAGCTGCAACCTGTTCTTACCTTGTCTCCTGTAGCAAGCTCTGCTATGGTAGCAATTGGCGCAGTTACAGCACTGGGTGGTTCTTTGATAGCGATCGCCCAAATTGATATTAAGCGCTGCTTATCTTACTCTGTTAGTGCTTATATGGGTTTGGTGTTTATCGCTGTAGGAACTCAACAAGATGAAGCAGCATTGTTGTTAGTTCTTACCCATGCCTTAGCCGCAGCGCTTTTAGTCATGAGTACTGGTTCTGTTGTATGGAATAGCATTACTCAGGATGTCACCCTTCTGGGAGGACTTTGGTCGCGCCGTCCGGTATCGGGCATAGCTTATGTAGTCGGAATTTTAGGGTTAATTGGTTTTCCACCTTTAGGCGGTTTTTGGGCATTACTGAAACTCGCTTCCGGATTGTGGGAAACTCATCCTTGGCTTGTAGGAATTATCATAGTAGTCAATGCTTTAACAGGTTTCAGCTTAACGAGGGAATTCAGCTTAATTTTTGGTGGTAAACCAAAGCAAATGAGCGAGCGATCGCCAGAAGTCAGTTGGCAAATGGCTCTACCCACAATCGTGTTGTTTGCTTTTAATCTTCATTTACCTTTGGTGTTGCAAAGTTTATCACTGCTACCTGATTGGGCAACTCTCAATAAAGATGTCGCATTACTACTTATCTGGTCGAGTATTTTTGGTTGCAGCATCAGTGGCGTCATGTATCTAAGCAACATAATTGCCAAACCTATTCGCTTCCCTGTCAAGATATTACAAGATCTCCTGGCACACGATTTTTACACTCCAAAACTGTATCGTGGAAGTATAGTTTTGAGCGTTGACCTAATTTCAAAACTAGCAGACATTATCGACCGTTTCGTATTTGATGGAATTGTTAACTTAGTTGGCTTAATTTCCATCTTAAGCGGACAAGGTTTGAAATACAGCACCTCCGGACAAACACAGTTTTATGCATTTACCGTGCTGTTAGGAGTCGGTGTTTTAGGAGCGCTGATGAGTTGGGAATACTGGGGAGTTCATTTTATGAACTTGTTTTTTTAGTTTCAAGATTCTTGGGGACGAATAACGCTTGATATTGATAGAAAGCGATCGAACCCCATCAATCTATAAATAAAAACAAAAACACGTCTTTTAGATTGAACTTATCTATGTTGAGTACTTTGATTTGGCTACCTATTTTAGGTGCTGCTGTTATTAGTCTTTTGCCAAAAACTATACCTGCAAGTAATATTCGTTTAACAGCCCTAACCACTTCAGGAATAGTTCTTCTTTGGAATATTTTTCTACTGCTGAAATTTGATGTTTCCAATTCGGGGTTACAGTTACAGGAATATCTACCTTGGAATGAAACCCTTGGTTTAAGCTATCAATTAGGAGCTGATGGGCTTTCCATATTGATGCTGATACTAAATAGTTTGCTAACCTGGATTGCTATTTACAGTAGCAGTCAACAGACCGAACGTCCCCGGCTTTTTTATTCCCTTATTTTATTAGTCAGTGGAGGAGTTGCAGGAGCGTTTGCAGCACAAAATCTCTTGCTTTTCTTCTTGTTCTACGAACTAGAATTAATCCCTTTCTATCTGCTGATTTCTATTTGGGGCGGTGAAAAGCGAGCTTATGCTGGCATCAAATTTCTGATTTATACGGCTGTGTCAGGAGCATTAATTCTGGCAACATTCTTAGGAACAGTATGGCTCACGGGTTCAACTGATTTTAATTACAATACACTCTCAACTCAAACTCTATCCACAGCGCTGCAAATCATTCTTCTTTCCGGAATCGTACTGGGATTTGGTATCAAAATTCCTCTTGTCCCCCTACACACTTGGTTACCGGATGCTTACGTTGAAGCTTCAGCTCCCATTGCTATTCTTCTTGGTGGCGTGTTAGCAAAGTTGGGAACTTACGGGCTTTTGCGATTTGGGATGGCGTTGTTTCCTGAAGCTTGGAGTATTCTTGCACCAAGTTTAGCAATTTGGGGGGCAATCAGTGCTCTATACGGAGCGGTAACTGCCATAGCACAAAAAGACATCAAGCGCATGGTAGCATATAGTTCCATCGGTCACATGGGTTACATATTAGTAGCAGCTGCTGCTAGCACCCCTCTAGCACTTATTGGTGCTATTGCCCAAATGGTGAGTCATGGAATTATTCTGGCAATACTCTTCCATCTGGTGGGAGTTGTGGAAGCTAAGGTCGGAACTCGCGAGTTGGATAAACTGAATGGTTTAATGAGTCCGATACGCGGGTTACCAATGATTAGCACCTTACTCATTTTAGGAGGAATGGCTAGCGCTGGTATTCCAGGAATGACAGGATTTATTTCTGAATTTATCGTGTTTCAAGGTAGTTTTTCAGTTTTTCCTATTCCAACGCTGTTATGTGTCGCCTCTAGTGGTTTGACCGCAGTTTACTTTGTCATTCTTCTCAACCGTACCTGTTTTGGCAAACTTGACAACAACTTAGCTTACTATCCCAGAGTTTTATGGTCTGAGAAAATGCCTGCCCTTGTCTTGGCAGCACTGATTATATTTTTGGGAGTACAGCCTAAGTGGTTAGTGCGTTGGAGCGAGCCAACAACAGCAATGGTGACTGCTATTCCTCCTATTGAAAGAGCGATAAGCCAGGTACGGCTTGCGCCAAGGGCGATCGCGCCTCAAGTCGCTCTTAAAGAATGAAGGGATTGGTTAGTAGGTAGTCATTTAAACTTCTGTTGAAGAATTAACTAATAACTACTAACCATTAACGATATAGTCAAGTTCAAGGAAGTCAAAAACATGGTACAAACTCCAGAGAAAGTTCAAGCGAAATTACCTCCTTCAACCCATGAATTTGCAGAAATCATTCATCGTTTGGAAGCTGGCGGTGCAATGTTACCCGATACGCCAGAAAACTTAATGCAAATTATCGGTCTTTACAAGGCGTATGCAGTCCCTATGGACTTTTACTGGCGGGACCTATTATATATTGCCGAACATGTTTTTTTAAATCCTTTTCCCTTTTTTAAATACTTTATTTCTCAGGAATATTTAGACCGTCACAATCATTACGCTGGTGATGATGCTGAGTTAAGAGTTTGGCGTGGGGAAGCCAATGCTCACCCAGAATTGCTGGCATTTATGGAGAAGGGAGAAACCTTCAAAATGCCAAAGCTATTGCATCATTTATTCCACGATCGCATCAACATGGAATTTGCCGAAGCGTGTATGAGAGCAATGCTTTGGCATAGAGGTATGGGTGGGAAATTTGACCCTTACTTGGATACAGAAGAATACAAAGCTAACGCCGATAGAGCAATTAAAGCTTACTTTAAAGGCAATCCATTGATGTTAGGGCTCTACAAGCTGTTCCCAGATATGTTTCTCGAACAGTGCCGTCAGATGTCTTACTATGCTAATTTGGGGCTGTTCTGGGAAGTCATGGCTCCTGTCTTCTTTGAAATGTCAGATTTGTATGACGAAGGAAAAATTACAACTGTCCCAGAGGCAATGAACTTTATCGTAAATGGGATTTTTGCAGTTGCAAATCGTCCGATTTACCATCATGTTTATATCCGTGGTGAATGCTACGAAATCATCCCCAAATCTAAAGGATTTGTATGGCTGTATGAAGCAGCATTACCTTACGTAGAAGCTGTGTTCTATCGTACAGCACCCTTCCGAGGTACAAAATCCTACAATGCTCAAGCAAATCAAGTGCCAGAAGACCAAAAAGACTTCCACTACGGAATTCTCTATGCAGACGTTTTTCCAGTCGGTACTGCAGGCATTCCACCCACATTGCTGATGCAAGATATGTTGCACTTCTTACCACAATATCTTGTTGATTATTACAAGCAATATTGCCGGGGAGAGGAAGACATGTTGATTCAGTTGGGAATTAGTTTTCAACGGTCAATGTACTGTGTTACCTCGGCTGTTATTCAAGCATTACGGACGGCGCTTTGTCATCCCTTAGACGATCCCGATCCCGAACATTTACAAGCTAATAGAGACTTTTTTGAGGCTCAGTTAAATCGCTTCACTCGTCCTGAATACGGTATTCGCAATGCAGCCCGTCTGCGTGATATTCAACGCCAGGATTACCGTTGATATCTTTCCTCTGGAAAAAACAGGGTCAGCAAAAATCTGAAATAGCTTGCAAATCTAAGTTCGATCTGGAGTGTTACTCCACCCTAACCCTCCCCGATGCATTGGGGAGGGAATTTAATTTCCTTAAAACTTACGCATAGCCCCCGCTCTTAAAAAGGGGTGTTAGGGGTTCCCTCTGGGGTTGGGGGAAAATGAGGGGAGCGACAACGTGTGAAACCCTTAAATAGCGTTAAGGTTGCGTCAGCCCCAAACTTAAACGAGTGAACTTGATAACCACGAGTTGATTACTCACCTTTTACCAAATCCCACAGCAAATCAATAGCACTGCCAATATATTTTGAATCCTGATGATTCTCAATCCATAAAGCAAGAGTCGTGACCAAAGTAGGAGTTTTTTTGCCGACTTGATTTAGTACATCTGCCGTATTAGATCGCACATCAAATTCAGGGTCTTCAAGGAGTTTAATTAAGCTAGGAATAACTGCTTCTGAACCGATTTTACCTAGCGCCTCTACAGCGGCAGAACGCACACCACATTCGCGATCTTCTAAAAGTTTAATTAAGCTGGGAATAACTGCTTCTGAACCGATTTTACCCAACACCTTCACAGCCTCATAACGCACACTAGACGCAGGGTCTTCTAGGACTTTAATTAAGCTGGGAATAACCGCTTCTGAACCGATTTTACCCAGTCCCTCTACAGCGGCAGAACGCACCTCGGATACGTAGTCTTCTAAGAGTTTAATTAAATAAGGAATAACCGCTTCTGAACCAATTTGACCTAACGCTTCTACAGCTGTTGAACGCACATTGGATTTAGGGTCTTCTAGGAGTTTAATTAAATAAGGAATTGCCGCTTCTGAACCAATTTGACCTAACGCTTCTGCAGCTGTTGAACGCACATTGTATTCAAAGTCTTCTAGGAGTTTAGTTAAGTCAGGAATGACTGCTTCTGAACCAATTTGACCTAACGCCCGTGCAGCTTTTAAACGCACATCATCTTCAGGATCTTTTAGCAGTTTAATTAAATCAGAAATGACCGCTCCTGACCCAATTTTATTTAGCGCCTCAGCAGCTTTTGAACGTACAGAGGGTGCAGTGTGTTCTAGGAGTGTAATTAAACCAGGAATTGCCGCTTCCGAACCAATTTGACCCAGTGCTAACGTGACTCTAAAACGCACATCAGATTCGGGGTTTTCTAGGAGTGCAATTAAACCAGGAATTGCCGCTTCTGAACCGATTTGAACCAGTGCATCCGCAGCTTCAGAACGCACCTCAATCTTTTGATGTTCTAGGAGCTTGATTAAGCTAGGAATGGCCGCTTTTAAACGCATTTTACCCAAGGCAAATGCTGCTCTATGCCGCACAAAATGTTCGGGATTTTCTAAAAGTGTGACTAAGCTGGGAATTGCTGCTTCTGAACGCATTTTTACAAGGGTAAATAAAGCCCTAACACCTACAGATTGTTTGGGTTGTTCTAGGAGTGTAATTAAACCAGGAATTGCCGCTTCTGAACCGATTTGAATTAGCGCAATTACAGCTTTTGAATGCAATTCAGGGTGTTCTAGGAGCGTAATTAAGTCAGCAATTGCTGTTTCTGAACTAATTTTACCCAGAACCTCGACGGCGCTAGAACAAATAGAAAAGCTTTCATGCTTAAGTAGCGCTAACAGGGTGGCTGTTGCCTGTTCTTTTTCACCAAATGCGGCACGATATTCTTGAAATCTGAGTCGATCTATTTGCTCAGCTTTATCTTTCAACAATTGCAAGACTTTAGTTTTCAAGGCAGTTTCTTTGAAACTACAAAGAGTTTGAAAAACCTGCTCTCGAATTCTGTCACTTACCTGTGGTAAATGGGTTACTTCCAGTTCCACCAAAGCCTGTAAAATTTCCTCTAATAAGCCAGTATCCCCAACTTTCAAATTTTTGGAATTTTCCGCAAGATAACTAGCAGCAACAAATAAATCGCGGTGCAACCATTGTTCATATTCGCTATGCTGGTTAAGAATTTCTCGAACTGCTTTGGCAACTGAGTTAGTGTCCTCCTTCATTATAACCATTTCGCTACAACAACCCGTACCGTTCCATCTTCTAAAACTTCATCCTCCTCAATAGTAAAATCTTGTTGTTGTGCTGATGCTACTAAAGCATGGTAACCATAGCGCTGCATTAAGCGATTCAACCAAGGTTGTCCGTATTTTTGGCGATCGTATTCAGAGATGATAGCTTGAAATTGTCCGTCTTCTTGTCGTTTAAAACCAATATCGTTGCTTGCTGAACCAACGTATTTACGCCGGATAATAACTTCTGCTGTTTCCAGACGCACATCACCCTGAAATCCAAAAAGGTGTTGAGCGACTTCATGAATTTCTACATTTTCAAAACCTACGTCTGCTAACGCTTTAATCAGTGCGCCTGCATCTTTAATTTGAGTTCTAATGCTAGTAAAATGTGACATGATTTGCTAATGGCTAATGGCTAATAGCTAATGGTTAATGGCTAATAGCTAATGGCTAATGGCTAATGGCTAATGGCTAATGGCTAATGGCTGATTGAGGGGTTACTAGACCCATCTGCCTACGACAACTCGCACTGTTCCATCTTCCAAGACTTCTTCTTCCTCAAGGTTAAAGCCTTGTTCCTGTATCGTCGCTTTCAAAGTTTTGTGAGCGTATTTTTGGGTAATTGAATTCACAAACTGTTGTTGATTAATTTTTGCTCCCCAAAAATCTGCTACTATCTCATAATTTTCTTCATTGCGGCGAAATCCCAAATCGTAGCCGTTTTTCTGCCTAATGACATACTCAGCATGAGTGCGATCGCCTTGATATCCACGTACTGTAGTGTTGCATTCTACTTGGTAACCCAATTCCTGCAACACTTGATGTAAAAATTCACCGTTTTTGATTTGGATTTTAATTGTTGTAAAGTGTGACATGGTTTTGCTAATTGCTAATGGCTAATTGCTAATAGTTGTTTGAGGTTTTGCCTATAGAGTTCAGATAGGCGTTGAGTTTAGGAGAAATCTCATGAATGAGTGTATGTAAGCATTGGATTTGTTCAGTTGTTAGAAGATTTCGTTTGTAGGCACGTCTTAACCAGCTTATTGTTTCATATAGAGAACCTCTTGCAACTTTTATAAAACGTTTGTTGTCTTGAAAATTATACCTTCCTTCTCCTTCTGCTATGTTCGCGCTAATACTATCGGCAGATCTAACAATTTGTTTTCCAATCGTATCCTTATTAAAAGAGTCCCATTGACTAACAATTCTCCAAATTTCATCTGCTAATTTCTCCGCTAATTTATAAACTTCTAGTTTCTCAAAATTAGGTCTTGACACATAACTCCTAATCTTAAAATTAACAATTAGCCATTAGCCATTAGCCATTAACAATTAGCCATTAGCCATTAGCCATTAACAATTAGCCATTAACAATTAGCCATTAGCCATTAGCTAATCCACCTCCAGTGGCTTAATTCCTTGCTGTAAAGTATATTGCTTTAACTCCTGTATAAGTTGTACATCATGTGAAGCTGTTCTTGCTCCTGCTCGTGCTGCCCATTGCTTCAAACCTTCAATTTGTTCGCGAGCTATGGATGCTAAAGGAACTGTTTGCTCGATCGCACGTAAAATATCCTCTGTTGTAAAATCTCGTCTGTGTCCGTTTTCTTTACCAGAGAACGCTATGTGCATGGCGTCTACAATCACCTGTTCAATTTCCGCACCACTGAAATTACTTGTCTGTTTGGCTAACAAAGACAAATTAAATTCTCTCAGACGGTTTGGACGCAGGCGTTGCAAATGAACTTTAAAAATGTCTTGACGTTCAACTTCTGTTGGTAAATTCAAAAAGAAAATTTCATCAAATCGCCCTTTTCTCAGTAACTCTGCAGGTAAAATTTGCACGTTGTTAGCTGTTGCTACAATAAACACGGGACAAGTCTTTTCCTGCATCCAAGTAATCAAACTGCCGAATACGCGCCGTGAAGTTCCGGAATCTCCATCAATTCCGCTCGTAATGTTGCCAAATGCTTTATCAATCTCATCAATCCACAGCACGCAAGGAGCCATTGCTTCTGTCACCTGAATCATTTGCCGCACGCGGCTTTCACTTTCCCCTACAATCCCGCCAAATAATCGCCCAGAATCCAAGCGTAAGAGGGGTAATCGCCATTCATTGGCAATGGTCTTAGCTGATAAGGATTTACCCGTACCTTGAATTCCTACAAGTAAAACACCTTTAGGGTTTGGTATTCCGTAGCGTCTTGCTTCTTCTGTAAAGGTATCTTGGCGTAACTGCACCCACTGCTTGAGTTGATCCAATCCACCAACTCGCTTCAATGATTCCTGTGGTGTGAAGAATTCTAAAATTCCTGTCTGGCGGATCGTTAATTTTTTTTCTTCCAAAACACCACTAATATCAGACTCATTGACCTGCTGTTTTGCTGCTAGAGCTTTTGCTAAAACTTTTTGAATCCGCGTGCGGCTTAAACCTTGACAGGCTTTGACGAGTTGTTCTCTTGCCAAACCAGTCACCTTGAGTTTTTCTGGTACAACTAACTGCTCGATGAGATAATCAATTTCTGAGGTGTCGGGTAAAGGAAAATCAACAACTGTCACTTCTTCTTGTAACTCAGTGGGAAGTTCTAGAGTATTGCTAAGCAATATTAAAGTGTTGCGCGATCGCTTTAACTCCCGTGCTAAGTTTCTTAACTCACGTACAATAGGGGCATTTCTTTCACTCGTAGGGCTTTTAATAAATGGGTGCAAATCGCGCAGCACAAAGATAGCAGATTGCTTGTCATCGGTTTTGGCGATTCGTGAAAGTGCTGCCATCACCGAACCTTTATCTGTAGCATTGTCGCTCCAACCACGTACAACGTCCCAAAACAACAGTTGACGCTTGGGTTGAGAACGCGAAGCAACTTGCAGCAGAACTTCCTCAACAGGTTCTTCTTCGACTGCAATTAAGTACAGTAGGGGATAGCGGGCGCGAAGCATCAAATCCAGTTGGTCTATAAGAGCGATATGTAATTTTTTCTCACCGTCACTGATGGCATTGTCAGCTCCATTTTGCCAAGAATTCGTCATTGCGCCCTACCCCAGTTATTGATTTCCACAATGATGCAGCCAGGGTCATTGAAGAAGACAGTAGTTGTCTCACTCATGCCCCCGTTTTTAGAACATTTGTACTTATAAAATACTCTAGTCGATCGGTTTTGTCTAGACGTTATAGGTATGGTGGCAAAACACCTTCCTCGTTAGCTAGTTAAAATCAAGCAGTTACTTTATCAGCTGATTGCTCTAACTACTGTATAAATCATTTTTGAAATGATAGCAATCGTCAACAATACTTGATTCTGTTAAAGATATAAATAAGAGGCTTTAGCGAGATCGGTAATAATTACGATTGAGTTATTTTTGCAAACCAACAATCTCAACAAAGTTGGGGTGCAACAGCATTGTTATATTAGGGTTTTAGGGATTGTATTCGCACCAAAACCTATGCTTAAATCCCAGCCAATCGCCAGTTTGAAGATAACCCAGATTGTATATATATCCACTCTCCCAAAAACTGAAAATGTAACTTTTACAATCTTGAAGTGTCTCTTGCATAAATTGTCTGACTTGCTCACCCTTGGGATATTTAATTATGTCTGAGAGTGACTCATCAACAGCAAACATTCCACTAGCTCGCAATCCCAACTCAATAGCCTTTATTTTATTAGATGAGGTAGTACAAATGATTTGATGTTGGTAAGTATAATTGTAGCCGCCATAATAGTAGCCATAAATTGGAATAGGTGCTAGCCTCGCAAGAATTTTGTTTACCTTTTCAAACAAGTTCTGTGTATTTGAATTCTCAGATTTGCAAGCAGCAATAATGTCAAGGTTTGCACGCAACGGACGATTATGCCACAACCGAACTTGGTCAGGGACCGTGGGCATAACACAGAGCCAGTCAGTCCAGTCATCAGTAACTGGTTTGTGCATCTCGTTATCAATTTCACGGATTTCTTTTTTTAGTTGGGAAGCTCTGCCCATAAGAACTACTAAGAGGGAATCACTGGGAGCTACCAGCATTGTAGCGGGATACGCGGAATGTCAAATAGAACACTCTCGGCATCGGAGTGAGCAGTGCGGTGCGGGGGGTTCCCCCCGTTGAAGCAACTGCGAACCCGAAGGGTCCATTTAACGTCAATTTAACTTTTTGGTGAATTTAATGGCTGGTTTGGCTGCTTATACCTATTTGCCCAAAAAATCTTCTGTTGACATTTACCCAAAAGATTTACCTGCACTGCCTCCTGCTGTGTTTTAGTTCCGTCGAACTTACCTTAAAATTGGAAGTGACACGGTAAGTACAGCCAAGCGTACAAGAAAGTAACAAATTCTCAAACTTAGACAAAATATAATTTTTCAGGATTAATTTCCTCTTCTATAGCTATCTCACATCTCGGATTAACCTCTATATTCATCTAACAATTGAGGAATGTAATCGTAACCATCTACTCCAATGACAGAAATAATTTTAGAACGGTTTTGCTGTAGTAACTGACTGAATGCTTCTGCTCCTATCTGTCCCTGCAAAATTGTAAGTAAACCCGCCGTTTTTCGCCATTCATTTGATGCAATTTGATTTAACAAATACATTCCCAAAACCCCAGTATAAACTGCTTGTTCTGGATTTTGCAGTTGATAGTAAGCCTCTGCTAAATTAGCTAAATTCAAACCTTGAAGGTATAAATCACCAGATATTTGTGCTGTTTGCAAGCCGTCTTCTAGATGTTTAATTGCTGCTTGCGGTTGTCCTATAACTAAGTAAGCAATACCTAAACTGCTGAAACATAAAGCTTTACTTTGTAGGTCGCCCAATCTCTCTGATAATGCTAAGCCTTGTTGCAAATAGTTAATCGCCATTTCATAGGTTTCTGGTTCTGTTTGTTCTGTCTGCTGTGCTTGCATGACTTCGCTGTAACCTAAATTCACCAGAGCATTTGCTTCCCCTGTACGATCGCCTGTCTGACGGCTCAGTATTAATGCCCGTTGGCTGTAATTAATTGCTTCTGCGTACATTTTTTCCGCAACGCAAGTACGGCTGAGGTGATTGAAATTGGCGATTTCACAAGCACGATCGCCTGCATTGCGTGCTATTTCCAGCGCTGCGGAGTGAAATTCTGAGGAACGTCGGTACTGACCCATTGCACGCTGCGAATAACCTAAAAGTGTCAATACCCTGGCTTTTTCTTGAGTTCCTTCTGCATTTTGTAGTGGTTCGTTCAAATAATCTAGGGCATCTCGTAAATAGCTGCCAGAGAAGGAAGCAAAAATTCCTCCATATAGAGGGAAATACGGACGTTGTGCAAAGGTTCGTAAAATCTGGAGCATGACTTGATGACAAGCAGCGCTATACACGGGTGCAGTATTGCTAAATCCGTTTGCAAGTAAACTCCAAATGACTGCAAAGGTTAAGTAAGTTGAAATTGACAAATTCGATCCAGCTTTTACATTGTAGGGTTGTTGATCGAACCAATTCACTAACCCTTTCTGTAAAGACTGCAAAATCACTGCAATTTCTACCCAATCACTGAGGCTCATACCACTTCTATGTTGGGCAAAATCAATGGCAGACTGTTCCATAGCTAAAGTACGAAACAGTGCTTGGGGTATCTCACTGTTTACCTGCTTCGCCCAAGTTGCCCAAGGACCTTGTTCTCCCGGTACACCTCCAAATCCCAATGTTCCTCGGCTTTGTTCGTACATCCAGCTAATCAAATGATCCTGTAGCCGTTGCCAAGATGTAACACCACGGGTAATGCCTTCTGAAATTTGCTTAAAATCGGGATTGGCTTGGGCAAATTGCTGTAGAGATTTTGAAACTTGTTGGATTTGCGGTAATGTGAGGGGATTTTTCCGATTGGGATCGCTTGCTCTTAAGAATGCAGCTAAACGCCCGCTTGAGTCAGCCGAAGTAATTTCTTTGACTGCGGACGTAATCGCCTCTGCGACTTTGTTTTGCTGCTCGGCGCGTTGCCATTGACTCTGAATAGTCTTCATTGCCCTGAGACTGCGGGTTGCTTTAGCTTGCTTGAGTTCGTCTTTTTCAGTATCGACTTGTTGCTGAGTGGAGTTGAGGCGATCGCTCAAAACCAATTCAAAAACTTCTCCCGTCCCTGCAGTCACCCCTTTTAGTAACATTTGATACACTTGTTCTTGAGAGCTAATCTTGCCCTTAAGGGTGCTTTGGACAATTTCATCAATTAAAGTGAGGTAGCGATCGCGCAATGGCAAAGAGTCAGACACTGTAGCAACCTGAAAGCATTAAAACAATTATGAACTACTTCTCCACAATCGTGCTATTCATCAAGGGCTTTTCGCATTCTTGCTAATTGTAGCAAATACAACAAGACGCGCCATAGCGCGTCTCAACAGGGATGATAGACCGATCGTTTATCGGTCAGCAATATTTGTTCCTAAACATTTTGATAACTGGGATGCCATTGCAGCCAATATCTTTCTAACGCTCTAGCAACCACATCTGCTAATTTACCAAATAGAGCGTATAATAAAATACTCAGTACTACCACGTCTGTTTGCATAAATTCTCTGGCGTTCATTGCCATGTAACCAATCCCAGAATCAGCTGCAATTGTCTCAGCTACGATCAGAGTCAACCACATAATTCCCAATGAAAAGCGTACACCAACTAGGATTGAAGACATTGCCCCAGGAAGAATAATTCGCCAGAACAAAGCCCAAGGATTTAAACCGTACACTCTACCCATTTCAATTAAACCTGGGTCAACGCTGCGAATCCCGTGAAATGTATTTAAGTAAATGGGAAACATAACACCCAAAGACACGAGAAATAGTCTGGCTTCATCACCAATCCCAAACCATAAAATCACTAGGGGAATCAAAGCCAAATTGGGAATGTTGCGGAGCATCTGAAGAGAGGTGTCTAACAACTTTTCTGCAACAGGGGAGATACCATTCAGCAAACCCAAAGTAAACCCAATACTTCCACCTACTATAAAGCCTGATATAGCCCGAATGGCACTGATACTGATATTTCTGAACAGTTCTCCACTTTTAGCAAGTTGAATAGCAGCACCCACAACACCTAAAGGAGCGGGCAAAATTCTAGCAGGGATCACTCCTATTGTAGATAAAAGCTGCCAAACGACTAGTATGAGTACGGGTACGCCCCAAGGAATGATGGTTTGAACGTGTCGGTTGTGCCAAAAATTGGATTTTAATTTGAGTGCGAGTGTCATTGTTACCTCTAGGAAGCTGTTGGTTGTGGTTGGAGTAAATTCGATGTGGAATTAGATGCGGAAGCAAATTCGTTGTAAGGATCGAATTCAGATTGCGATTTGACAGTGGGAAGAGAGTTTAAAGGAAGGCGTGGAAAGACTAATTCAGCAACTCGATAAGCTTCTTCTAAAGAAGGATATCCTGATAGCACAAAGGTATCAATTCCTAAGTCAGTGTATTCCAACATTCGTGCAGCAACTGTGTCAGGATTTCCTACTAAAGCAGTCCCTGCACCCCCACGTACTAAGCCAATACCCGACCATAAATTAGGGCTAATTTCTAATTGCTCGCGATTGCCTTTATGGAGTTCCACCATGCGGCGTTGACCTTCTGATTGCGATCGCCCAAACTTTTGTTGAGCAGCAGTTATAGTTTTCTCATCTAAATATTTAATCAGATCGTTAGCCGCATCCCAAGCTTGTTGGGTTGTTTCTCTAACAATAACGTGCAGACGAATACCGAACCGGACAGTTCTGCCATGTTCTGTAGCCAATCGCCGCACCTTCGCTATTTTCTCAGCAACTTGTTGTGGTGGTTCACCCCAAGTTAAATAGACATCAGTATGTTTTGCTGCTACTTCAATTGCTGCATCTGAAGAACCACCAAAATATAAAGTTGGATGTGGTTTTTGTACGGGTGAAAATTGAAGTTTTGCTCCTTCAACCTTCACATGACGACCGCTAAAGTGTACTTCTTCTCCATGCATGAGCGATCGCCAAATAGTCAAAAATTCATCAGTTAATTCATAACGCTCATCATGAGATAAGAACACTCCATCCTTAGCCAATTCTTCTGCATCACCACCAGTCACCACATTGAGAATAATTCTCCCCTGAGAGATTTGGTCAAAAGTAGCCGCCATCCGCGCAGATAAGGAAGGTGACATAATCGATGGACGAAAAGCCACGAGAAACCGCAAACGTTGTGTAACAGGAATTAAAGAAGCAGCGACAATCCAAGTATCCTGTTTTTGTCCCGTTCCAATCAGCATCCCGCCATAACCGAGTTGATCCACAGCTTGGGCGATTTGAGACATATAAGGATAAGTCGCTTCCCTTCTACCAATTTTTGTGCCTAAATAGCGTTCATCCCCTTGAGTTGGCAAGTACCAAAAAACATCTACCATTTTGTTATCCTTCCCCTATTTAGTTCAAAATTGAGGGATTGGGGATTGGGGAGATGAGGGAGAGGGGGTAGATGAAGTAGAACTTTCTTCCTTGTCTTCCTTGTCTTCCTTGTCTCCCTTTGGTCCCCCTTGTCCCCCTTGTCTACCTTGTCCCTTACCTCTGACTCAACAATCTTTGAGGCGTAATAGCTGCATATTGCTGTGGTGTGAGGATCGCTTGCTGGATATCAATTTTTTTAGGTATCACTTTTTCTTGATAAAAAGCATCAGCAATACGCTGTTGTTGGTTAATAATATCCGGTGTCAATCTCCTCAAACTATAAGTTCGCCGACGAACGACAACTCCCAGAATAGATGGATCGAGCTTAAGTTCGGGAGCAAGCAATTTGACAATTTCATTGGGGTTAGCTTCAGCCCATCGTCCTAACTTGTCGATCTCATCCAAAACCACTTTCACAAGTTCGGGGTTTTGTGTCACAAAATCACGTCTGGATAAATAGAAACCACCTTGCGTTGCAATTCCACCCGCATTTCTTAAAGTGCGAGCATTCGCTGTTTTTTGTACAAAAGCATAAAAGGGGTCCCAAGTCACCCAAGCATCAATTTTCTTTTGTAGAAAAGCATCACGGGCTTCTGCTGGAGTCAAACTAATGGGTTGAACATCACTAAATTTTAAGCCTGCTTCTTGTAAAGCTTTTAATAATAAATAATGAGAAGCTGAACCCTTCTGAAAAACCACTTTCCGACCTTTCAGATCTGCAACTTGCTTAATAGGAGAATCTTGCCTGACTATAATGCCACTCCCTTCACCTTTGCTGGGTTTGCGCCCTGCAATATAAACAAGTTGTGCGCCAGCCGCTTGAGCAAAGATTGGTGGTGTTTCCCCCACACTACCTATATCAACTCTACCTGCATTCATGGCTTCCATCAACTGAGGACCGGCTGGAAATGGTGCCCAGTCTACAGAAACTCCTAAAGCTTGAAGACGTGGTTCTAAGACTCCTTTGAGTCTAACAATATCCCCAGAAGTTTGATAGCCCATTCGGACTGTATTTGTCTTAAATCCAGAAGGTTTTGTTTGTGCTTGCCCTTTCTCTATAAAATCCCCAATAAGGGGAACTGAAAAACTAGATAATCCTAATAAAGAGTATTGTGCAAAGTTTTTTAAAAATTTGCGGCGTTGTTGTAAAAAATGTTCGTCCATAATTGTTATGAAACTCCTCACTTTAATTCAGTTTTATTGAAAAATCCAGTAATTGGGGAAATAACCACCAGAGGTATACAAAGAATAAAGTTCTACCCTCTGTCCCCCTTGTCCTCCTTGTCCCTAAACCCATCTCCACTTCCTTACGAAGATTGCGGTGTCCAAACAGCCTCTTTAATTTGAACTGGTTTCGGAATTAACTTCAACTTGAAAAAGAGATCTGCCATTTGCTGTTGTTCTTGCACTATTTGGTCATCCATATAGACCACACCAAAATTAGGTCGTCTTTGAAAAGACCATTCCCAATTTTCTGCTTTAACTCCTGTTGCTGTTTCTAGAATTTTGGCAGTTTCTTTGCGGTTACTCTTTGCCCAATCCTCATCTTTTTTCTGTTCCTCAAGAATTGCCTTGACAAGATCTGCATGCTTGTCAACAAAAGAGCGAGTGGCAATAAAATAAGAACGTTGTTCTGCCACTTTTTCACCATTAGCAAGAAGACGTGCTTTTCCTGTTCGTTCCGCTTCAGCATAACGAGGGTCAGATGTTACCCAAGCATCAACGTTTCCTCCTTCAAAAGCAGTCCGAGCTTCTGGCGGTAAAAGATAAACTGGCTGAATGCCTTTAAGTGTCAGTCCAGCTGCTTCCAAAACTTTTACTATAAGATAATGCCCCGCTGTTCCTTTACCGACAGCTACTTTTTTCCCTTTGAGATCGGTAACTGTCTTAATGGGAGAATTTGGTTTTACTAAAATGACTTGTCCCCTACTATTGGGTAAACTGCTAGCAACATAAACCACTGGTGTTCCTGCTGCTTGGGCAAAAATGGGAGGTGGCGCACCTACAACCCCAATATCTACCGCTCCAGCATTCATCGCTTCCATCATGGGCGGTCCTTGAGAAAACTCACTCCACTTGACAGTAACGCCTGAAGAACCCAATCTTTTTTCCAAACTACCTCTAGCTTTAACAATATTTAAAAAAGCTGTTCCTTTTTGGAATCCAATGCGAATTTCTGTTTGTTTAACCTTATCGGAAGCTTGTTCGGCTGTTGGATTTTGACTCTTTTGTACGCTCTGAAGATTTGAATTGCTGCCAGTGTTTGTCCCGCAACTTGTAAGAGTTATCAGTAATAAAACTAAGGGCAACTTTGACTGAACAAATTTGACAATCATTGTATTCCCACCTTAAAAAGGACGACTACCAGCAAGGCTGACTCGCTTCATAACACGTCGGTAGTTGGGATCGAATGCTTGACGGTAATGCAACGTAGCTTGGTTATCCCAATAAACAATGTCGCCTACAGACCATTTGTGTTTGTAGTAAAACTGGGGCTGATTGAGATGTTGTCTTAATTGTTCAATGAGTTCCGATCCTTCTTGTGGATCTAAGCCCACAATTTCTACCTCTGTTGCATAGTCTAGGTAAAGAATCTTTTTACCAGATTCAGGGTGAGTTCTAACTAAGGGATGGGGAAAAACAGGGCCGATCGGGGGGATGCTTTTATCAAAACGGTACTTTGGTTTTGGCTGGCTGCGATCTCTTAAGAACGGGTTGTATGTAATCAACTGTAAGTTAGCTATTCTTTGCTTTGTTGCTTTATCTAACTCTTCGTAAGCCAAATTGAGATTTAACCAGTAGGTATCCCCACCTTCAGGAGGGACTTCAAGAGCGTAGAGCAACGATCCACTTGAAGGGTAAGGAGTCCAGTGGTGATCTGAATGGAAAGCAAGTTCGCCAGTACCAGTGTATCCACCATCGACATTAGAAATGGGAATGACAACTGGAGTCACCCCTGGTTCGGAAGCCAGTACTGGAATGTCATCTGGTGGGATGAACAGAGAACCAAAGTAAAAAGCAAAATTTAAGAGTTCGTCATCAGTAAGATTCTGATTTTTAAAAATGAGAATGTGGCGATCGCGCAAAGCTTGTTTGAGTTGTAATATCACCTCTGGCGCAACAGGTTTGCTAGCGTCTAATCCAGTGACTACAGCACCTAAAGGAGCATCTAGTGCAGTTATTTTAAATTCTGTTAAGGTTAATGCAGGCATGATATTTACCCTATTTTGATGATCTGTCAACTAATAATTCTTCACTGTCTTGCTAAAACTTCTTGAGGAGTAATTTGTGCGTACTCTTCAGGACTGAGAAAGCCTTCTCTCACATTGACTTTCTTAGGTATCAAGCCCTGACTGTACCACATATCTGCAACCTCTTGTTGCTTGTTGATGACTTTTTCGGTAATTGGTTTCAATCCCCATTCATATTTTCCGTGCATTTTCTCTAATGTTGGAACATCTAGTTGAGTCACTGGAGCAAGAAGTTGTGCCATTTCTTTACGATGGTTTTTAGACCAAATTTCTGCTTTTTGCAGTTCCTCAAAAAATATTTTTATCAGTTCCGGGTTTTCTTGGTAGAACTTGCGTGATGTGGAGTAAAAGTTACCAGTATCCCTTAACTCACCACCATTTAGTAACTCGCGACCTATTTTCTTCTGTTCAGTTCTTGTGACAAATGGTTCCCAAATAAACCAACCATCTACTTTTCCCTGACTAAATGCCACATTAGCATCAGGTGGCGGTAAATAAGTAGACACCACATC
The DNA here is from genome assembly GCF_000760695.4 of Tolypothrix bouteillei VB521301. Classification (GTDB taxonomy): domain Bacteria; phylum Cyanobacteriota; class Cyanobacteriia; order Cyanobacteriales; family Nostocaceae; genus Scytonema; species Scytonema bouteillei_A. The sequence goes on from NZ_JHEG04000001.1 coordinate 1,333,533, forward strand.
GCTTAATTTTAACCCGTCTTTTTCCAGTGCTTTGACTAAGAGATAGTGACCGATAGATGCTTTTTGAAAAGCAATTTTTTTACCCTTTAGATCGGCAATCTTTTTGGCAGGAGAATTAGTAGGAACTAGTAGCGAAACTGTTTTGCCATTAAAAGGAGTTGTCGCGAGATAGACGAGCGGTGCTCCTGCGGCTTGAGCAAAAACGGGAGGTGACTCAGCAGTCGAAGCAATATCAAGAGAACCTGCGTTAAGGGCTTCTAGTTGTTGCGGTCCTGCTGCAAACTCTGACCATACGATTTTAACACCTTCAGGTTCCAATCTTTTTTCTAAAGTACCTTGCTTTTCTAAAACTGCTAAAGGCGTCAGTTGTTTTGAACGAACAATACGTATGACTTTACCGCTGCTAGTGTCAGTTACTTTCTGAGCACTGGTATTAGTTGCTGGTGCTTGCTGTTGAGTTGTCGTTGGTGGTTGCGAACTACAACTTAGCAAAGTTGTAGAAAGTACTAAGCTATAACCGAATCCAAAAAGTAGAGAACGGCGAGTGACTGGCGAATTGCACCACAATTTAAATTTTTTTTTCAAATTTTGCATACTGAACTTAATTCCAATCCAATAATTTCAAAACTACAATGCAACAATATTCGTCATTAATAATTTCTAACTCTGAGATCTATAGCAGTCCTAACTGACTTACAAACACCTCCTCCTTGTTCCGATCTCAAATAGAATTGCTATATAAGTCTGTTATTTTCATAACATGAATCATTTTTTTCCAAGAATTCCACCAACACCAAATTCGAGTTAATGGATCATGACTGTATCTGGCTTCCGTAAGGCTTGATTTTGTTGGCTCAGCCCCGGTATAGCTAAAGGTGCAATTAAACAGCCTAGTATCACTAAAAGTGATGCGCTAAAAATGAAATTTATTCCAATATCTTCCCCCTTATTAGCAGGCAATTGCACTAACTCTTTTGACAATTTTTTTTGTAAAGACATGGGATGAGTGTCAAATAAGAAAAGAGTGAGATTACCTAACCCTAACTGGTACATTGAGTTTGGTGGTGGCGATCGGACAAGTAGGCGGTGGGCTTGGGGGTGCGATCGCAGGAGTCGTCTACGCACAAGTTGGTTATTTAGGCAATGCTATCTTATCGGCATTGGCAATAACCGC